>UQVI01000056.1 GCA_900544515.1 uncultured Oscillospiraceae bacterium
GAGATTCGCCTTAGTCTCGTGGGCTCGGAGATGTGTATAAGAGACAGGTTTATCATCTGTGCAGTTCCCATATTGATTCCGAGATAAGAGAACGGTGCTCCGTATGGGAGCTGTAAAACCTTACAAGGCGGCTCGTAGCTCTTACTGTTTGTCAGTGCAGCCCACCAGAATTCAAGCGCTTCGGTTATGCCTGTACTTCTTGTTAAATCAGGATAATTCTCATCAACATATTCGCTGATTTCACCATTGAATGTGCCAAAGATTACCTGGTCAAGCAGATTTCTTTCTGTGAGCATTTTGTAAAGAATGTCAACACCCTTTCTTCCTAAATCCTCGCCGTTCTTGATTTCAATAATATACTTGTAGTCGCCTGCTGAGGTAAGATAATCAAGTACTTCATCAAGACTTAAAATTCTGAGCTCATCAGGAACCTCGTCACCCTTGAGGCCTGCATATGGCGTTTCGCCCTGTTCATTCTCAAATTTAGCACCCATATTGAGGGTTTTAAGCTCTTCAAATGTCTTTGTTTCAGGACGTACATCCTTTTCGCCGAATACCTCTTCGCAGTCTGAGGTTCTGTCAAGGGTATCATCGTGAAGAAGAACAAGAACATCATCACTTGTAATGTGTAGGTCAAATTCAAATACATCAATGGAAAATGCGGGATTTTCTGCACAGTTTTTAAATGCCATCAGTGTTTCTTCAGGGGCAATACCGCCGCCGCTTCTGTGACCTGAAATATCTGTCTCTGCCAGTATGTACGGATTTGTCGTGTCAAAGCTTTTCACCTGTTCAGGCTTTGACCTGTGTGCGCCTGCAACATTAAGGAATATCGCCAACGCTGCAATCACTGCAACAATGATTACAATGGTTTTTAAAGCAGTTTTCTTTTTGGACTTTGTTTTTGTCTTTGTACTCATAATAATTTCCCCCTATAATTATGATATTAATCTAATTTATGCCAAAAGTCAAATAGAATTGTACATCTGTCTAAAAATAAATTTGAATATAAGTATTGACAACTGGAAATTATAGGTTATAATTAAATTAGCACTCAAGACATAAGAGTGCTAATTACAAAGTAAAGGATGATTATTGTGAGAAAGAAACAGTTTAAAGCAGAATCTAAAAAACTCCTTGATATGATGATTAATTCAATTTATACACATAAGGAGATATTTATCAGAGAGCTTATTTCAAATGCATCTGATGCAATTGATAAGCTTTATTTTAAATCTCTCACGGATAATGCAGTTCAGCTTTCGAGAGATGATTTTAAAATTCAGATTGATATTGATAAGGGAAACAGAACCCTTACTTTAACCGATAACGGTATCGGTATGACCGCTGAGGAGCTTGAAAATAATCTTGGTACAATTGCAAAAAGCGGTTCATTTAACTTTAAAAAGGAAAATGCCGACGATGAGAATGCACAGGATATTTCGGTGATCGGTCAGTTTGGTGTAGGCTTTTATTCCTCATTTATGGTTGCTGACAGGGTTGAGGTTGTGTCCAAAGCTTTTGGCGAGGATGCTGCGCATAAGTGGGTATCATCAGGTGCAGACGGCTATACAATTGAAGAGTGTGAAAAGGCAGATGCCGGAACAGTTATTACTCTTTATATCAAAGAGGATAATGAGAACGAGGATTATTCTCAGTATCTTGAAGAGTATAAGATTGATGAGCTTGTTAAAAAATACAGTGATTATATCCGCTATCCTATTGTTATGGAGATGAGCCATCAGGTACCTGACCCTGAAAAAGAGGGCGAGTATATTACTGAAATCAATATGGAAACGCTTAACTCTATGGTTCCTATCTGGAGAAAGTCCAAGAGTGAAATCAAGGCAGAGGATTATAATGAGTTCTACAAGAGCAAGTTTATGGATTATACCGACCCTCTTGCAGTGATTCATTCAAAGACAGAGGGACAGGCAACCTTTGATGCACTGATGTTTATTCCTGAAAATCCACCTTATGATTTTTACAGCAAGGAATATGAAAAGGGTCTTCAGCTTTATTCAAACGGTGTATTGATTATGGACAAGTGTGCTGATTTGCTTCCTGACTATTTCAGCTTTGTTAAGGGTCTTGTGGACAGTGCGGATTTGAGTCTGAACATCAGCCGTGAAATGCTTCAGCACGATCATCAGCTGAAGATAATTGCTAAGGCGATTGATAAGAAAATCAAGAATGAGCTTAATAAAATGCTGAAGAACGAACGTGAAAAGTATGAGAAGTTCTTTAAGGCGTTCGGTTTACAGCTTAAATACGGTGTTTATGCAAATTATGGTATGGAGAAGGACGGGCTTAAGGACCTGCTCCTCTTTGAATCCTCTAATGGTGACGGCTATACAACACTGAAAGAATATGTGGGCAGAATGGCTGATTCTCAGGAATCTATTTACTATGCCTGCGGTGAGAATGCAGATAAGATTTCACTCCTTCCTCAGATTGATGCAGTCAAGGAAAAGGGCTATGAGGTGCTTTACTTTACCGATGAGGTTGATGAGTTTGCAATCCAGATGCTTATGGAATATGACGGTAAGCATTTTGCAAACATCTGCAAGGATGATCTTGACCTGAGCACTGAGGCTGAAAAAGAGGCTATCAATAAGAAAAATGAGGAGTCAAAGGATCTCCTTGAAAAGATGAAGGATTCACTCGGCGGACAGGTTACTGCTGTTAAGCTTTCCAATAAGCTTGGTTCTCACCCTGTAAGCCTTACGGCAGAGGGTTACGTTTCACTTGAAATGGAAAAGGTTCTCAATTCTATGCCGGGTGCAAATCAGGGTGTTAAGGCTCAGCTTGTGCTTGAGATTAATTCAAATCATCCTGTGGCTGAAAAGCTTGCATCTGCTGATGATGAAACGCTTGCTAAATATACAAAGCTCTTGTACGCATCTGCAAGACTGATTGCAGGCCTTGACCTTGATAATCCTACAGAATTTTCTGATACAATTGCAGATTTGATGTAATAAACAAAACAGGAGGCTGATATGCTCGATACTTGAGTGCATCAGACCTCCTGAACGGTTTTGGGTGGTGTTATTCTATGTTTGAGCAGGATTATATTATGCGTATGATAAAGGAAATGGTGCGTGCACTGCTTAAATTGTTGTTTGATATTAATACTGATACACCTTCTGCAGAATTAATCGAGGACTACAATGCAAGAAACAATCTGATAATACTGACAGATATGATTGATGATGGTGATATAAATAATGCGGAGAATAAATTATACGAATCTATCTCTGATAGTAATATGCTTGACTTAAAGGTCGGTATACTTTTTTATTCATATCTTAATGATAAGGATGATGAATTTTTGCAGAAGAATAATTTCAGCAGAGATGAAGTGGAAATGGGTATCAGAACTCTTGCCTCAAAATATGATGTAAGTGATATATCAAATTTGTTTTGATGATTTGGTTTAAATCTAAATTAATTATAAGATAAATGTAAAACCGTCCAACAGGGAAACTATTGGACGGTTTTATTATTTCGTTTATTTTTCAACCCAGATTGGATTGGTGAATGCCCAAAAGAAATCAGGCAGACCGAGAGGAGCATCGTTTTTAACCCCTCTGTTTGATAAGAATTTTCTTTCAACAAATGCGTAGACTTTTTCAAAAATCGGATTGAATCTGTATGTAATTTCAGCTCTTACAAATCCGGGCTCTTCGATATCAAGCTCAGCTATATAAGCCTCAGTGTATTTTTCTGCAGTGGTTTCAAAAATCACTTTATCGTTATTATAAACTTTAAGTGTATGATCTTTTTTGAACTTTGATACGCGTACCTCGAGTTTTTTGTTGTCGGAAAGCTTGACTGTATCTCCGATTTCCGCATTGCCATAATGTAGGAAAATCGTTGTTGATTTCGGTGAATTTGTAATGGTGCTTCTACCCTCACGGATTGCCTCAAGTATATCCGTTTCAGTTTTGCTCTTGGCATTGACATATGTGGTAGGGCGGGCTAAAAACGGAATTCCGTAATCTCTGTGGAAATCAGAGCCGCCCACAGCAGCGATATGCTTTCCTTGTAAAAGTTGATTGTGCCACCATTCCATATTCTTTATATTATCGCTGTGCTGAATGGTGTTCCATACCTCTACGCAGTCAAAGGGATAATCCTCAGGCTCCAGTCTGAATGGACAGTTTGAGCAGAATGGGTGATTCAGTGAAATGGTTGCACCTGCCTCTTTACAGAGGTCAATGATCTTATGATAATCTTCAGCAGTATCAAGATCATAAGGCGGATCAATCGGAATTTTCTTTCCCCATATGTTAACATGACCGGGCTCTCCCGTAATCTCCTGTCCCTGAATCACAAGCATATCCTTATCAAAATAAGTTTTCTCAACTGAGTTGAAATTGTGGTCTGTGATTATCATAAAATCAAGACCGCTTTCCTTGCATTTGTCAACAAGTTGTCCTTTTGATAATACGCCGTCGCTGTTTGTGGTGTGAAGATGTGTATCTCCCTTGTACCATTGTCTTTCATCCATAATTTTTTACCCCTTTATATTTTATTTTTTGCATTTGTATGTTTATCTATCCATTGATTATTTTCTCAAGACGTTCATTGTCCCTTGAAAAACGTCTCTGACTGACAAGTATAACAATTTCGTCTCCTTCTTTAAGCACGGTATCACCCTTCGGTGTGATGGATACATCATTTCGTTCAATGCTGACGATAAGGCAGTGCTTACCCCAGTTTATGTCCATAATCGTTTTTTCACTTAACGGACTGCCTGTAGGGATAACATATGTTTTCAGTATTTTTTCATTTTTTTTATGAAATTCAGGCTTTTCGGGATTGCTGGATATAATTTTCTCCAGAAGAGTTTCATAAAACGGATTCACTCCGAGAAGATTTGCCACTGCATAGCTGATGAGTGAAACGGTTGCAATCGGAAGAATATTGTTCATATTTCCTGTTAATTCAAAAACAAGAACGATACCTGTTATGGGAGCACGGACAATGGATGCGAAAAATCCTGCCATACCGATAACAGCAAATTCCTGCCACAGCTCAGGGCTTAGATCCAATGCGTTAATTGAAACTGCACCGAATACAGCACCGATATATGTTCCTAAAATACAAAGCGGATAAAGTGTTCCGCCGGGTGCACCAGCCGCAAAGCATACCGCACCGAATAAAAACTTAGCGGTAAGCAGAAAGAGCATTGTTCCTGCTGAGGGCTGCTCATTCATCAGAAATTCTACCATACTGTGACCACCGCAAAGTATCTGAGGCAAAACAAGACCCACAACTCCGCTGAGTACAAAAATCACAGGGAACTTGATGTAATTCGGAATTTTACGGATGCTTTTGTATATATCCTGTGCCCTTGACATAATTACATTATATAATACACCGCTGATTCCGAGAATAATACCAAGCAAAATCAAAAGCCAGTAATATCTTAAAGGAAAATTAACCGTATCATAATTGAATACAGTGTCTTGACCGAAAAATATCTTTGATGTGTAATCTGCTGTGATCGCAGCCACAATGCTCATACAAAGAAGGCTTTTGTCGAAGGTGTGGTGGATTTCCTCAAGCACAAACATTGTGCCTGCAAGGGGCGCATTAAATGCTGCTGCCATACCTGCACCTGCGCCGCAGCTTATCATTCGGTGTTCAGTGGTTTTGTCTGCCTTCGTTATTTTTGCAACGCCCTTTGCGGCCATTCCTCCCAGTTGCACGCTGGGACCCTCTCTGCCAAGTGAAAGCCCTGCAAAAACAGAGGTCGTACCGCCGATAAGCTTTGCAATAATCACCCTCCACCAGCTTGGAGACAGATAGCCTTTCACCTCGCCTGTAATCTGCGGAATGCCTGAGCCTGAGGCTGACGGTTCCCATTTGTTAATAAAGGATACAAAGACGCCCATAGCAATCAGTATGATAAACCAGATTCCTGTTCTCAGGGGATTCCCTTTTATATAGTCAAGAACAGACAGCAGTTTTTCTTCGGCAACTGACAGTAAAAATCTGTAAAGAACTGCAATCAGTCCTGCTACGACTCCTACTTCTATTCCTCTTACGATAAGGTAAATACTCTCTTTTCTGTGATATTCAATTTTTCTGAAGGTGGTTTTTTCTTTTTCTTTCATTTTTCTATGATTTATTTTGGACTCTATTTATTAATAAGTTTTTTATTCCTGCAAAGAAGGACTCCGATAAAGAGAAGAATAGGGAAGATGACTGCAAAAAGAATTCCCTTTTTTAAATCATCATTGAATACACTTGACACCATTCCGACGATTGTTGGTCCTGCCGAACAGCCTAAGTCTCCTCCGAGTGCAAGCAATGCAAACATTGCTGTGCCTCCATGAGTGATGGATGCCGATGCTTTACTGAAGCTTCCCGGCCACATGATGCCTACTGATAAACCGCATACAGAACAGGCAATAAGACTGATTACAGGTGAATCGGACAGTCCTATGCAAAGATAAGAGATAATGCAGAGAATACCGCTGAACAGCATAAATTTATCTAAATCTAATTTGTCACCGTATTTGCCGTAAAAGGCTCTTGAGATTCCCATAAGCACGGCAAATGCCATTGGTCCGGCCAGATCGCCGATTGTTTTGGAAACGCCCAGACCCTGCTCTGCAAAGGTGGATGCCCACTGACTTACGGATTGCTCGCTGGCACCTGCACAAATCATCATTATGAGCATAAGCCAAAAGAATTTTTTGGAAAAAAGCTCTTTAAGTGACATTCCTTTTTCTCCGTTTTCAATCAGTGGTGCAATAGGCACTCTGCTGAACAAAAAGGCATTTGCCCATGGGATAATTGCCCAGATAACCGAAAGCACCTTCCAGTTATCTATGGAGAATAGTTTAAAGAACAATGTTGATATAAGAACTACACCAACATGTCCCCAGCAGTAAAAGGAATGTAAAAGACTCATTGCCTTTTCCTTGTTATCTGTCGGACAGCTTTCAACAATCGGACTGATTAAAACTTCAATGATTCCGCCGCCGATTGCGTAGATGATAACCGCTATCAGCAGTCCTGCAAATGCATTTGGCAACAAATCAGGGAGTACGGTCATCAGTATCAGACCGACTGAACAGCATAAATGAGCAAAAATGATGCTCGGTTTATATCCGATTTTATCAATAACTTTTGCTGACAGCAAATCCACAAAGAGTTGTATTAAAAAGTTAATGGTAACCAGCATTGTTATCTGATCAAGTGCGATATTATAGCTTTTCTGAAAGGTCAGGAACAGGAGTGGTGCAAAGTTATTTATAATCGCCTGTACGATATAGCCTATAAAGCTGGCATATATTGTTTTGTTGTAGTTTAAGTTTTTTTCAGAGCTCATAGATTATTTCTTTTAAACATCATTACAAATGGTATGATCAGTAAAATACAGCATGCAATGATACTTTTTATTCCTATAAAATTTGTTATTATAGCACCTGCAACAGCACCGATTATAAAGAACAGAATAATGAAATAGTAATTCAGAGATTGCTTTATAGCGGTCTTATTTTTCGTGCTTATTCCCTGAAAAAGCAGTTCTGTACCGCTTCTGAGATTGCCTGTGCACATTGTTGTTGCAACCTTATTGCCGTTGATTACTCTGAAGCTTTCAACCTGCAGGGCACATACAAGTGAAACGATTGTGTTTACAACCATATCACCCTTTCCGTTAGGGATAAATGTACATATAAACAGTAAAAATATCTCAATAGCAATGATAATCTGCCGCCAGTGTAAATGATAGCTTTTGGGCAATTTGATTTTTATTGCTTCCGAAATAAGAACGCCGACTGAAAAAGCAGCAATAGGTAAAAGATACTGCAGCGCCTTAAGGTAACTGCCTTCGGCAAGATTTATTCCGAGTAAAACGATATTGCCTGTCTGTGCATTGGCAAATACCCCTCCGCGTACAAGATAGGTGTATGCATCCAGATATCCGCCCACAGCAGCAAGAAGAATTCCGAGTATAAAATTTTCCGACATTTGCTTAGGTTTTGCCATTTATAACATCTCCGATGTTATATTACCATATTGAAATAAAATGTCAAATAAAAATACATAATTATATATAAGAAAAGAACGTCCTGTAAAAACAGAACGTTCTTGAAATCTGAAAGATTATCTCTTTGAGAACTTCCCACCCTGTAAAACGCCCGATTTTACAGGGTTTCTTTTTATTTTTGTTACTTGTGCGCTGCTTATGCAGTACATCGTATAACTATTCAAAACAACTATTAAAGTCAACAGATTTAGTCGTTATTGTCCACACGATAAATAGCAAGAGGACTGCCGGCTGCATTTTTCCATCTAAACCAACCATTATTATTAGTGCCTAAAACAATCCATCCTGCAGTTGACGGGCTATTGCACTCTATATCTTCTTGCAACACATTGTCCTTTACTTTGGCTGTTTTTCTTACAGAAGGCATACCTTTTTTATTACAAGGCAAACAGTTACTACCTTTAAGAACAATAAATCTATTATCCACTACCTCCATTTTAGCCTGAATGGTGCCATATTTTCTATTGCTTTCATATAAGTAATATTCTCCGTCAGGAACAGTATATTTATTTACACTGTTAACATTTGCTGTTCTTTCTTCAGTTGCAGCATCAAATACTTCTTCTTTCGTCATAGTTTCAGGATATATTTGTTTTCCCTCCAAAGAAGATAAAAGCTGAACAACTAAATCTACTTCAATTGCAAATAATTCGGTATTACCAACATTACTTTTACTGAAAATATCATGAAGTAAAGCTTCTTTTTCATCATAGTCATCAACTTCAATAGCAAATTTTCTTTTTAATCCAGTAACATTGTTATAGCCATTATGTTCCAGATGATACATGCGCTGGTTAAATTTGTCTGTTCCTGTTTTCCCGATTTTAACTAATCCTGGAACAATAGTTGTCATACAATAAATAATTCCCCTTGCCATATCAGTATCCTCACTCTAATATCATTCCAATGTCAATTATACTAAATAAATTTATTGAAAACAAGGTTTTTAGCAAATACACTTTTGATACACAGTGATTGATATTTGCGTATTAAAAGTATTGATTTTTTTGTAAAAATTTGTTATTATACTTTCAGTACACAAACTTTTAATTTTGTGTACTGAAAGTTGGTGAACTATGAGCAAAAAAGAAATTGCGAAAAATGCAATCGAAAAGTTAGGCGGAATTATAAAAACTGCTGAACTTATTAATGCAGGACTTTCTAAATCCGATATTACAAATTTGTCAAACGATTTTTTCATTGAAAAAGTAAAACACGGATATTACAGACTGTCTGAATCAAATATATCGGAAGAACAAATTCTCTCTACTCTTTTGCCTGAAGGAATTGTTTGTGTTCAGTCTGCTCTGTTTCACTATGGTTACAGTGATTATACACCAAGAGAATGGAATATTGCCGTGTCAAGAACAATTTCACGAAGCAAATTGAAAATGGATGAAGTACCTATAAAAGCTTATTATATTCAAAATGAACTTTTTGACATCGGTAAAACGACAGATGACTTTAATGGTTTTACACTGAGTGTTTACGACCGTGAACGGACAATCTGTGATTGCTTTAAATATAAAAATCAGCTCGATAGCGAAATTTTTAATAAAGCAATTAACGCTTATATTGCTGATGATAAGAAAAATTTAGCAAATTTATCAAAATATGCAAAGCAGTTGAAAGTATATAAAAAAGTAACCGAACTTATGGAGGTGCTGCTCAATGGCTGATAAAGCATCATCAGTCCTTGCAAGACTGAAAAATAAGGCAAAAGAAAGCGGCAGAAGCTATCAACTCTGTTTGCAGTTATTCTGTCAGGAAGAGTTTTTGCGAAGATTAGAAAAATCAAGATACGCTGATAACTTTGTGCTTAAAGGCGGACTGTTTATATACGCGCTGACAGAGTTTGAAAGCCGAGTAACAATGGATATTGATTTCTTGCTGCAAAGACTGCCCAATACACCTGAACAACTGCAACCAATTATTGAAGAAATAATCCGAACAGAAACGGATAATGATTTTGTTACCTTTGAAATCAAAAGCATTGAGCCAATAGCCGTTGCTAAAAAGTACGCAGGCATAGGTGCATCTCTTGTTGCCAAAATCAAAAACACCAAAACACCTATAAACATTGATTTCGGTGTGGGTGATGTTATTGTTCCGAAACAAGAAAAAAGGTCGATACCAACCCAGCTTGATGATTTTGATAGTCCGACAATAAATACATATTCACTTGAAACCACCATTGCCGAAAAGCTTGATGCAATTCTTGATTTGATGGAATTTTCAAGCAGAATGAAGGATTATTACGATATTTATTATCTTGCAACGCATTTTGAATTTGACAGCGATACACTTGCCGAAGCAATGCGAAAAACCTTTGCAAACCGCAACCACAATTTCACAATAGATCAATTCAACCAAGTCATTGCCTTCGGAGAAGATGAATCAATGCAAAAGAAATGGCAAGCATTTGCGAAGAAGATAAATGTAGCTGCTGATTTTCAAACTGTACTGAATACGATCTGTCTCTTATACACATCTCCGAGCCCACGAGACTAAGGCGAATCTC
>UQVI01000057.1 GCA_900544515.1 uncultured Oscillospiraceae bacterium
CTACACTCGACTAGTCGTCGGCAGCGTCAGATGTGTATAAGAGACAGATATGATTCTTCTCCTGACATTTGTATTGGAAATGCTTTGGGCGTTTACAGGTGTCAGAATATATCACACCTATGTGCCTGTTAAAAATTTATTTGATTTATATGTGCTGGCTTTTCCATTTGTGTTTTTATTCATTAATCTTTTTGCGCTTTGCCGGAGAAGGGTAAGTAAATTTCTTTTAATGATTGATTTGGTTTTAGAGGTGACATATCCTGCATTTGTATCATCTGTATTAATGGTAATTAATGAAATCATTTCCTAAATAAAAATGTTTTTACATTAAGTAGCACTCGTATTGACAATTTGTAATAAATTAATTATAATTAACATAATGTCATTATGTGACAAATAATAAAAATATTTCTATTATTTATTTGCGGAGGAAATGCTATGAATGTATTTATGATTGGCGGAACAGGTCTTCTCGGCTGCGAGGCTGCTACCACTCTTATTAAAAAAGGTCACAAGGTAACATCAGTTGCTTTGCCGCCGTTACCGGAAGGCGCACCGATTCCAGAGGAAATGGACATCATCTTTGGGGATATCAATAAAAAATCAGATGAAGAGCTTGAGGAAATGCTCAAGGGTAACGATGTATTTATCTATGCTGCCGGTGTTGATGAAAGAGTTGAATTCCCTGCACCTGTAATGGATTATTATTATAAATTCAATATTGCTCCTCTTAAGAGAATTTTCCCAATCTGTAAAAAGGTTGGTGTTAAGAGAGCAGTCGTTCTCGGCTCATACTTTGCTTATCTTTCAAAGGCAAGACCTGATATGCGTCTTACTGAGAGAAATCCGTATTTCAAGTCAAGAATTATGCAGGAAGAGGTTTGTGAGGCTTTCTGTGACGATGATTTCAGCTGTGCAGTTCTTGAGCTTCCTTACATATTCGGTACTCAGCCGGGCAGAAAGCCGGTATGGACTATTCTGATTGAGCAGATTGGCTTTATGGACAGCTGGCCGTTCACAATGTACCCAACAGGCGGTACAACAATGCTTACCTGCCGTCAGGTTGGTCAGGCAATTGCAGGTGCTGCTGAGAGAAAGAAGTCAGGCTTTGAGGCTATTCCTATCGGTATGTACAATATGAAATGGGATGAATTCCTTTCTATCGTATATGATGCAAGAGGAATGCACGGTAGAAAGATTGTCGGCGTTTCACCTTGGATGATGAAGATGGGTATGATTAAGGTTGCTAAGGATTACAAGAAGCGCGGCATTGATTCCGGTATGGATCCATTCAATCTTCCTGATATTATGGATATTGACCTTTTCTTCAACAATGTTTATACTAAGGAACTCGGCGTTGAAGAGGACGATATTGTTGCAGCAATTACGGATTCTATTAAGATTTCCGAAGCTTCATACAATGGTACAGTTCAGCTTCTTGAAATGAAGGGCGAGTAATTAACTTTATAAATATTTAAAAGCGATGAGTTTTGCTCATCGCTTTTTTATTTTAAATTTATTGTTGACAAAGAGTGAATTAAATGATAACGTATGTTATATAACGATTGTTATTGGAAAGAGGGAGAAGGTTATGCCGCCAAAAGCCAAATATACAAAATCACAGATTACAGACACTGCATTCCGTATGGTAAGGGAAAATGGTTTAAGCTCGCTGACTGCAAGGAGCCTGGCGAAAGCACTTGGCACCTCAACAGGTCCGATTTTCACTGTTTTTGATACGGTTTCGGAAATTCAGGATGCAGTAATAGAAAAAGCAAAGCTTTTATACGATAGCTATTTAAAGTCAGGATTAACGCAGCCAATCCCATTTAAAGGGGTGGGAATGAAATATATTCAGTTTGCGAAAGATGAGCCGGAACTTTATAAGCTTCTTTTTATGACAGGTGACGGCACCGAACAGATTACAAACTTTCTTCCGGCATATGAAGTTAATACTTCTGAGGTGCTTGATCTTATTGAGGGCAGTTACAAAATAGATAAGGAAAAAGCCAAAAGTCTTTATAATCATCTTTCTGTTTATGCGTATGGTTATGCAACACTTTTTGCACAGGGAATTCATATCTTTACAATGGAAAATATTGACAGAATGATGACCGAGTTATTCAATGTACTGATAAGGAGTTACTTATGAACAATATAATAGAAATCCATAATTTAAACAAATCCTTCGGTGATGTCAGGGCGGTCAGTAATCTGAGCTTTAATGTAAGAAAAGGTGAACTCTTTGCCTTTCTCGGAGTAAACGGTGCAGGAAAATCAACTACGATTAACATTATCTGCGGTCAGCTCGGAATGGACAGCGGCAATGTAATTATTGACGGTTGCAGCCTTAATGAAAATCCGAAAGGTATAAAAAATGCACTCGGTGTTGTATTTCAGAATTCTGTGCTGGATAAAGCTCTTACTGTCTATGATAATCTGGAGAGCCGTGCAGCTCTTTACGGAATATATGGTAAAGCGTTTAAGGCAAGACTTTCGGAGCTGGCAAGGCTTCTTGATTTTGAGGGTTTGCTGAAGAGAACGGTAGGAAAGCTTTCAGGAGGGCAGCTGAGACGAATTGATATAGCACGTGCCTTGCTTCACAATCCTAAAATTCTTATTCTTGATGAGCCTACAACAGGACTTGACCCTCAGACCAGACAAACGCTCTGGAATGTCATAAGCACATTGAGAAAAGAAAAAAATATGACCGTATTTCTTACCACTCATTATATGGAGGAAGCGGCAGAAGCAGATTACGTTGTCATTCTTGACAGTGGTAAAATTTCCGCAGAGGGAACGCCTTTGGAATTGAAAAACACTTATACAGGAGATTTCATTACACTTTACGGTATCAGTGAGAGCGAGGTTAAGCAGCTTGGCAGACCTTATGAAAAAATGCGTGATTCCTACAGAGTATCTGTTGAAAATACGCAAAAGGCAACGGAGCTTATCCTCAGATATCCTGATGTATTTACTGATTATGAAATCGTCAAGGGTAAAATGGATGATGTATTCCTGTCTGTAACAGGTAAAAAACTTGTAGGGGGTGAGGGCAAATGAAAATATTGAATATTCTTATCAAAAGAAATATAAAGCTCTTTTTCAAGGATAAGGGAATGTTTTTCACATCTCTGATTACACCGGCTATTTTACTGGTTCTCTATGCAACCTTTTTGAAAAATGTATATTACGATACCTTTGTTTCCGCTTTGCCTGAAGCCTTTAATGTTTCGGAAAAGCTGATTAATGGATGTGTGTCAGGGCAGATTATTTCTTCCATTCTTGCTGTTTCCTGTGTAACTGTGGCATTTTGTTCGAATATGCTCATGGTGCAGGATAAATCGAGCGGAAGTATTAAGGATTTCACAATTTCTCCATTAAAGAGCTCGTCCCTTGCAATCAGTTACTATTTTGCCACTATGATTTCAACGCTGGTGGTTTGCCTTGCTGCACTGTGTATCTGCCTTGCTTATGTTGCGGGTACAGGATGGTATATGAGTACGCTTGATGTAATCTATTTATTACTTGATGTTTTTATGCTTGTGATGTTTGGTACAGCACTATCAAGCATTATCAATTTCTTTCTGAATACGCAGGGACAGATGTCGGCGGTAGGAACGATTGTCAGCTCCGGCTATGGTTTCATATGCGGTGCTTATATGCCTATATCACAGTTTTCAGAGGGATTACAGAAAGTAATATCGTTTTTGCCGGGTACGTATGCAACATCACTTATACGTAATCATGCGATGAACGGTGTTTTTAAAGAAATGTCAAATCAGGGCTTTCCTGATAAAGCTGTTGAGTCCATAAAAACCTCCATTGACTGCAATATCTATTTTTTTGATAATAAAGTTTCTATAGAAATGATGTATTTCATATTAATAGCGACCATTGTTATTCTTCTGTCAGTATACGTTATTATGAATATCGTCAAAAGTAAAAGAGTAAAATAAGAAAAAAGCAGTACGTCTGACTAAGATGTACTGCTTTTTTGCCTAAGCTTCTTTGTTACAGGTATTACAAGAATGAGCGTTAATATAAATGATAATATATCAGCTGCAGGCTGTACATAGGTTATACCTGCTGCTTTCAGCCACATAGGGAGTGTAAGCATAAGCGGAACATAGAAAATGCCCTGTCTCGCTAGTGCAAGCACAGTTGCTTTTCCGGATATTTTCAGTGACTGCATAAGCATATTTGAGGAGGTGCAGTAGCCGATAAGCGGCATTGCAAAGCACTGTGCTCTTAATGCTTTTGTGCCTATCTCAACAACCTCAGCGTCGTCACGGAAAACTGCGATAAGCTGAGGTGCAAATAGAAAGGAAATTACAGAAAAAACAGTTATGATGCAGGTGGTTATGACTGTGGTAAACTTATATCCTTCATAAACCCTTTTATAATTTTTTGCACCGTTATTGAAGCTGCATACAGGCTGATATCCCTGACCAAAGCCGATTACGATTGCCATACCTAAAAAAGTAACTCGGTTGAATACACTCATACCCGCCACAACAGCATCACCGTACTTTGCACAGGCAAAATTAAGACATATGGTTGCAACAGTCTGAATGCCCTGACGTGCAAGGGAGGGGAGACCGTTTTTGGAGATGTCTGCAAATATTTTAAGTTCAGGTTTGCATTTCTTTATATTAATCCTGATATTTTCACCCTTGCGTGTTCCTAAAAGCAGTACAATAAACCCAATAAATTGACTGATGATTGTTGCAATTGCCGCACCCTGAACACCAAGCTTGAAGGTGAATATAAATAAAGGGTCGATAAGAATATTTAAAATACTGCCGCTGAGTATTCCTGCCATTGAGTAAACGGCACTGCCTTGATATCTCAGCTGATTATTAAGAACAAAGGAAGTAAGTATAAAGGGCGAGCCAAGCAAAATATATTTAAGATATCCGCTTGCAGATTCAAGTGTTGTCTGTGTTGCACCGAGCAGCAATGCTATTTTTTCGGAGAAAAAGAATCCGACTGCTGCCATAATGATTCCGGTTATAAATGCGGTGAAAAAAGCAATGTTTGCATAAATTTCAGCACGTTCCTTTTTCTTCTCTCCAAGAAATGTGCTTATCAGTATTCCGCTGCCGTTACCAAGAAAAAAACCGACTGCCTGCAGCAGTGTCATAACTGAAAAAACAATACCGATTGATGCAACGGATGTTGTGTCAATTTTTCCTACAAAGTAGCTGTCTGCCATATTATATACAGCTGAAACAAGCATCGTTATTATTGTAGGAACGGCGAGTGATGATATTAATTTTTTTACAGGTTCCTTTGACATTTTGTCAAATTTATCTTTATACTTCTTCATTTTGAATTTTCCTTATATTCTTATATAGACAGACATTTCATTTTCTGTGCGATTTCCCCATTGATAGTATGGAATAAATTTTATCTTACATTCCTCAAAATTCGGACTTGTGTAATTCGAGTAAAGCGTACTGTCCTCCTGTTCTCTGAAACCGTCTGCAAAGATATTTCCGTCTTTGTAAATAAAATTCGGCTTCTCCGACAGTTTAAGCAGCTGAAGATTTTTGCCGTTGTCTGCCTCCTCGATACAGTATACAATCGGTCCTCTTGTCACAGCAACTTTGCCGATATTCGCTCTTACCTTGTTGGAGCATTTTATCCTTTTTATCTCTGTGACAAATTCTGCATTTATTGTACAGCTTTCTTTGATAGCAATAAACGCATAGCCGTTTTCAATTTTATAATTTTCAGAGATATTATATTGGTCACACCAGCTGGGAATACGCAGTGCAAGTATAAATGGCTTATTCACTTTTACACTTAACGAAACCTTTCCATTATCAATATAGCTTGATATGATATGAATATCTGCCTTGTCACTTGTCATATGATTTCCAATGTACTGATTAACATATATAGTGCTGTCACTTTCCGTAAAAATATATTCGTTAATGGAGGAGATAAGTCTCGCAAGATTAGGAGGACAGCAGGCGCAGGAAAACCATTTTTGTCTTACCGGTTTTATGTGTTTTTTGCGTGAATCAACCTTTGACGCAATCGGTAAAACCTCAAGCGGATTGACATAGAAAAAGGATTGCCCATCCTCAGCCATTCCGGAAAGAACGGTGTTATAAAGTGCTCTTTCCATAACATCTGCATATTGCGAGTTGATTTCACATTCTGCCATACGTCTTGCAAAAAATATCAGTCCGATTGATGCACAGGTTTCGGCATATGCCAAATCATTCGGTAAATCGTAATCAAAAGAAAATGCCTCGCCGTCAACTGTTGCACCGATACCGCCTGTAATATACATTTTTTTGTTTTCAATGTTATCCCATATACTTTTGCAGGCATTGAACAGCTGTGCATCATTATATGCTTTTGCAATGTCAGCCATAGCGGAGTAAAGATAAACGCCTCTTACTGCATGACCGACGGCCTCAGTCTGATACTTCGGCTCAATATGTGCCTGATTGTAATGATAATTATCATTTACCGTTTCTTTTCCGCGTTCCATATCAAAATAATACGGCTTTTTTCCTCGTTCTTCAATAAAGAATTTTGCAGTGCGGAGATATTCTTTTTGGCCGGTTGCCTCATATAGCTTTACAAGAGCCATTTCAGCTATTTCGTGTCCGGGATATCCCTTTATCTTATCTTCACCGAAGGTACGGCAAATCAGGTCTGCAAAGCGGCAGGCAGCGTCAAGGAGCTTTCTGTTGCCTGTTGCATTATTAAAGCTGATTGCAGCCTCAGCAAGATGACCGAAGCAGTAGAGCTCGTGGTGGTCCTTAAGATTTGAAAATACTTTGCTTCTGTCGTTAATGATATAAAGAGTATCAAGATATCCGCTTTCAAGCTGTGCTCCGCATATGATGTCAATATATTCATTTGCTTTGCTTTCAAGCTCTTTGTCAGGATGATTCTGCAGAGAATATCCGACTGCCTCAATCCATTTATATACATCGGAATCCTGAAATACCCAGCCGTGAAAAGCATTTCTATCTGAATTGTGTTCATCATACTGCCACCTGTCTACCGGATAGGTGGCAGGCTCAATACCTTTTCTTATATCTTTGCAAACCTTACCTGCTTTTATAAAATTTTCAATGCAGTAGCTTTTCTCAGCATTATCAATTTTGTCCTGCAAAGCAAGGTACTGATAGGGGATAACGTTTTTTCTTACAGTTTCAAATACTTTATTCCAGAAAGCATCATCCATTTTTACATTATCTATTTTTGAATGTTTTGAAAAGTTTTTGCTGTTCATATGTGTCTCCAATAAAAATGCACTTGTATTTTCTACAAGTGCATTTTAACATATCTGAAATTATTATCAAGTGTCAGGCAGCAAAGTTTGAGCAATTTATGATTTCGTTTAATTCCCTCAACTGAGCATCTTTTTCTTCAATACGCTCGAGTTTTCTTTTTTCAAAGGCTTTTCTTTTCTGCTCCTTGTATTTCTTTGATTCAAAAAAATACATTACACCGAGTGCAGATACGGAAAGTGAAAAGACATCAATTGCAAAAAGTATTTTCATCTGATTGTCTGTAAGATTGTCAAAAAGATTGAATGAAAGGATTGTAATGCCAAAGCCTGCCGCCAGTGTGATTGCTGTGATAAGAATTCCTGTGATGATTTTTTTTACTGTTTTCTTCATAAGAAATACCTCCTTTTTCTTTACAATCTCATTTTAGCAGAATGATATTTTTATTCAATAGGACAAAGGAGGAGTGTCCAAAAACTTGGACACTCCTCAAGGTTTTTTTACAAATTTTCAATTTTCTATTGACAAAATTAAATTTTCTGCTACAATTTTCAGACTTTTTTCAGGTATTCCTGATGGTGAAATGACCAGAACGATTTGATTATCCTCATATTTTTCCACAAAAACCTTTAATCCGAATTCTTCGAATACGGATATATCCTTGTGGAATTCCGATATCAGAACAATCTGCAGGGTGTTTTCACCGATTTCAATTTTAGCATTTGGCATTTTCTTTTTCAGTATATTATAAAACTTTTTTGTTTTCGCAGTGTAAAGACGTCTTATTTTTCTGATCTGTGATTTAATGTGACCGTCACGTATATAATTGCATAGAGCAATCTGCTCAGTCTTGCTTGCTGTTTGAGCAAATCGATAAGCATTTTTATTGAATTTTGCAGTTAATTCATCCGTAAGCACCATAAAGCTTATTCTTATACCGGGCAAAAGCATTGCAGAAAAGGAGCCCATATATATGATATTTCTTTTCCCTAATGCAAAAAGTGACGGTGTTGGCTTTACATTATACAGAAATTCATTTTCATAGTCGTCCTCAATAACAAGTGAGTTATTTTTCTGAGAATAGGATATCAGCTCGAGACGTCTCTTTATAGGCATAACGTCACCCCACCTTGTCATGTGCGAGGGGGAGACATAAATGATATCAGCGTCCTTATCTCTTGTGTGCACCTCAAACCCGTAATCACTGAAAATGCTCATTCCCTGAGTAAAGCTCTTATCAGGAAAGGAAACGCAGCTGTTTCTGTCAATCAGTGAGCACAGTATCTGCAGCAGCGGCTGTACACCTGCACCGATTATGATTCTTTCAGGTGATGCAATCACATTTCTTTTTTCTTTTATATATTGCGATATTGCACATCTTAAATCATATTCACCCTTTGGCTGACTGTAGGAAAGAAGCCTGTCTGTCTGTCTGAGTGCACTTTTAATGTATCTCTGCCACAGTGCAAAGTCAAAGCAGTCCTCATCAGCTGTACCGCCTGTAAGGTCAAATTCTGTGCTTTCTTCTGGAGCATCTTCATCTTCATTGATTTGATTTTGCACGATGTCAGATACAAAATAACCGCTTTTTTTCTGTGCGATAATAAAACCGTCTGCACATAAATCAAAGTAAGCATTCTGCACTGTGGTTACTGACACATTATAAATCTGTGCTGCCTTTCTTACGGAGGGTATTTTATCTCCTGCTTTGAGCTCGCCTGAAAGAATCATATCCCTTATTGTATTATATAGCTGTGTGTATTTTTTCATAACTGTACCTTAAAATATTATTGGAACTGTGTATTTTAATCATTACAGTAATAGTATATAATGATTAGCAAGATATTTCAAGAGGGAAGAGATATTATGAAAAAATGTGCGATAAGCAATGATTTATCAGGTTTTGGAAAATGTTCTTTAACTGCGGCAATACCTATTATATCTGTTATGGGCTCTGAAATTCACCCTCTTCCGACTGCCGTTCTGTCAAATCAGACTGCTTATGAAAGCTTTCGGTCTGTGTCGCTAACGGATGTAATGCCTGAATTTATATCGGAGTGGAAAAAGCTGAATCCTGTTTTTGACGGAATACTTACAGGCTTTGTCACAGATGAAAAGCAGCTTGATATTATCAGCGTTTTTATTGATGAATTTAGGACAGAAAATACAACTGTTATTGTTGACCCTGTTATGGCGGATAACGGTGCTTTGTACAGCGGTTATACTTCTGCAATGTGTGAAAAAATAAAAAAGCTCTGTCATAAGGCGGATATCATCACACCGAATATTGCTGAACTTGCTTTCCTTGCTGATGAAGAATACAGTGAAGATATTGACGATATTAACAGCTATGCAAACAAGCTCCAGATGGAGGGGATTGAAAGAATTGTCGTCACAGGCTATAAGCAGGACAATATGATTTCCAATCTTATTTATGATAACGATGGTATGGCAATAGCATCGTCAACTTTGATTGGCGGTTATTACAGCGGAACAGGCGATATACTTGCTTCAATAATAATGGGTGGCATTTTGAAGGGGTTGTCACTTGTTCAGTCGGTTTCACTTGCAACCGAATTTATAAGCAAGGCAATCGCAGATACTGAATGTGATGACCATAACGACGGAATTGAATTTGAAAAATATCTCGGAGATTTGCTATGAAGAATAATAAGGTATTTAAAATGACAATAACAGCAATGTTCACCGCAATGATTTTTGTGCTGACAAGATTTGTTTCAGTCCCTGTTGCAACAGGGTATGTTCACTTTGGTGATGCACTGATTTATCTTGTGGCATCAACACTCGGTGGCGGCTGGGCATTGTTTGCAGCAGCTGTCGGCGGTGTGCTTGCCGATATAACATCCGGCTGGTTTACATATGCACCTGTTACATTCATTGTGAAAATACTGATTGCATTGCTGTTTGTTTTTGTTAACAAAAAAAGTGAAAAAATCTTGACACCGATAACTGCTTTGCTTACAATACCAGCAGGAGCAATTACAATCGGTGGCTATTTTATCGGTGATATGATTATTGATAAGGTCTATGCCGTTGTTAATATTCCCGGCAATGCCATTCAGGCGCTCGGAAGTGCTGTTGTGTTTATCGTACTTGCAGCAGCCTTTGACGCTGCTAAGATGAAGAAAAAATTTTTTATTGATAAGAAGTGAGAATTATGGCTGATATTGTTTATACTCTTGAGGGCGGAGTTTATCTGAATCTAACAAATAAGTGCCCCTGCAAATGTGCTTTCTGTATACGTTCCTGTCTCTTATACACATCTGACGCTGCC
>UQVI01000058.1 GCA_900544515.1 uncultured Oscillospiraceae bacterium
TTAGTCTCGTGGGCTCGGAGATGTGTATAAGAGACAGATAATAATAATTGTGTTTTCTTTTTTGGACTGCAGCTTTTCAAAAACCTTAATCAGATTATGAAAGCTCCATAAATCAATACCTGCCTCAGGCTCATCGAAAACGGAAAGCGGAGTCTTTCTTGCAAGAACACTTGCAATTTCAATTCTCTTAAGCTCACCACCTGAAAGGCTTGTATCAACATCACGGTTAATATAATCCCTTGCGCAAAGTCCTACCTCTGAAAGGTATTCACACGCACCTGCTGCGGAAAGATTTTCTCCTGCTGCAAGACGGATTAAATCAATAACCTTAATTCCCTTAAATCTTACAGGCTGCTGAAAAGCATAGCTGACACCCAGATTTGCTCTCTCTGTTATGCTTAAATCCGTTATATCCTGTCCATTATACAGAATTTTACCGCTTGTAGGCTTTTCAATACCTGCAATCAGCTTGGCAAGAGTTGACTTACCTCCGCCGTTCGGACCTGTAATAACCGTCAGCTTATTATCCTCAAAAATATAATTCAAATTATCAATAATGACCTTTTCCCTGCCGTTTTCCTCAACGCTGAAGGTAAGGTCTTTCAGTTCAAGCATTTATATCGCTCCTTTTATAATATATAAATATTATTACATTCTTTTAGCATTATACAAAAAGAATTTCCAAAAATCAACAGTATATATTATTTGAAAGCATTTGGATTTATTTCTCAAAAGGATAGACCAGTCCCATCTGCTTTCTGCATTCGTCCATTATCTTCATACAATCCCTTGTTGCTGACAAAGGAATATAAGCAGATTCCTTTCTACCCTCCCTGATTTCCTCTGATACAAGATTAAATTCCGTAAGATAATCGGTTTTTCCGTTAAATACCTGCTTTCCCTTTTCATTCTTCAGTATTGTTTTTGACGCCATATGAAAAAATACCGGCAGACTGATTGTTCCTCTGTCTCCCTTTATGATGCAGTTTTCTTTTACTTTGCAAAGGGACATATTCAGCGTACAATGAAAATCATCATATTCAAGAATCACTTTCTCACTTATATCAATTCCAGCCTTTAATTTACCCTTACATTTAATATTTTTCGGATAGCCAAACAGATTATAGCAGTAGGTGATCGGATAAATTCCTATATCAAGAAGTGCTCCTCCTGCAGTTTCAGACATCAATACTCTTGAATTTTTCGGCATAAGAATACCCGGAAAAGCGTAATTGATAACAACACTCTTTATTTTTCCGATTTCATCATTTTTGACCCACTTTTTTACAGTCAGCGCAACATCACTGAACCACGTCCACATTGCCTCGCAAAAATAAGTATTTGTCTTTTCGGCTGTATGAATAAGAGTATCCACATCTTTCAGTGATACACCAACAGGCTTTTCACAAAGAACAGGTTTGCCCAGCTCCATTGCACGCACAGCATAATCCACATGGGCAGTATGCGGTGTAGCGATATAAACAGCATCAACATCTTCACGACTCACTGCACTGTCAAAATCATTATACACCTGAGCACCATATTTTTTTGCAAACACATTTGCCTTTTCTGCATTTCTTCCGTATACAGATATTATAATATGATTGCCTTTCACAATTTCTCTTGCAGTAGAATTGGCAATATTTCCATTGCCGATATATGCCCATCTGAATTTTTGCATAGCACAAGCTCCTTTTATATTTCTGAATATATAATACCACAAGCACATTCATAACGCAAAATAAAATGAGTTTTGCATAGCAATATAAAGATATAAGCCGTGAGCAAAACACTCACGACTTATATCTTGTTATATGCTTCTTTTAATAACAATAAATGCTGTACAAATATCCAAAACTACACCAATGACTTAAGTTCAGGAATCGGAGCAATAACACGAGGCAGAATGCCCTGCATATATGCAAGTGCTGTTCCGTAGTTCGTAAAAGCAATACCCTGCTGCTGTGCTGAATTCATTCTGTACTCCATTTCTCTGTCGTTTACCATACATCCGCCGCAATGAATAACCAAATCGTATTTGCTCAAATCTCCAGGAAAACCGTTTCCGCTGCTCCATTCAAAATCCAAATCGGATTGTGTATATTTTTTCAGCATTTTCGGCAGCTTTACAGTTCCTATATCATCACATTGACGATGATGTGTACAGCCTTCGCTGATTAAAACCCTTGAGCTGTCTTTCAGGCTATCGATTTTTTTCACTCCGTTTACAGCGGTTTCAAGAAAGCCCTTATACCTTGCCATAAGAATTGAAAAGGATGTCAGAGAAATATCTTTAGGCACAATTTCATTTACCATTTTAAAAACCTGTGAATCGGTTATAACAAGGCCAGGCGGATTTTTTAAGGATGCAAGTGTATTTTCAAGCACATCCTCTTTCGTAACAACAGCAACTGCACCGAAATCAATAATATCACGAACAGCCAGCTGCTGAGGTAAAATGAGCCTGCCCTTAGGCGCTGCTGAATCAATTGGTGTTACAAGAACCACAATATTGCCCGGACCGATTAAGTCACCGACAAAATTTATATCCTTCTTTTCATTTTTTACACATTTGCCGAGTGCGTTTTTCAATTCTTCAATGCCTTTTTTTTTCAAAGCACTGATATAGATTATATTTTCCTCGTTTTTTGGAAAAGAATCCATTAAATCTGATTTATTAACTGCTATAAGATAAGAAGTACCATTCTTTTTGAACAGCGAAATCAGCCTGCTTTCAATATCATTAAGCACAGGATGGGTTGTTACAAGAACTGCAATATCACATTTATGCAAAATTTTTTCAGCCGCTGCAACTCGCTTTTCACCGAGCAAACTTTCATCGTCATATCCCGGTGTGTCAATCATAACAACAGGACCGAGCGGTAAAAGCTCCATTGCTTTTTTTACAGCGTCGGTTGTGGTCCCTTTTATATCACTTACAACAGATAAATTCTGACCTGTTACAGCATTAACAAGACTGCTTTTACCCGAATTTGTACAGCCGAAAAAACCAATATGAATTCTTTCAGCCGATGGCGTTTCGTTAAGATTCATAAGCCTACCTCGATAAAGTGGTTTGGCAAACACGGTTTAATTGTATTTGCCTAAAAACGGAAATCTCTTTCTCCGTTTTCTATTTTAACAAGTCTTTCTCTGACAATATCCTTAACTTTATCCTTGCCGATATTGTCAATTTCTTTTTCTATCATAGCCTCACCGATTGCTTTTGTATCATCGCTTGCATAATCCATAAGAAATTCCTTAAGCGTCATAAGTGCATTCGGATGACAGCAGTTTTGAATTTGACCTGCTTTGCAGAGGCTCATAAATCTGTCTCCTGTTCTGCCTTCCCTGTAACAGGCAGTACAAAATGACGGAATATATCCTTCTCGCATAAGCCAGTTAACCACTTCATCAAGCGTTCTGTTATCAGAAACATCAAACTGCTCTGTATCATGAGGCCGTTCTTCTTCACAGTAACCGCCGACAGATGTTCTTGAACCACCGCTTATCTGACTTACACCAAGACGAATAATCTGTTTTCGGATTTCAGGTGTTTCACGGGTTGAAATAATCATTCCTGTATAAGGAACAGAAATTCTGATTAAAGCTGCTATTTTACAGAACATTTCATCACTCAGAGAATTGTCAAATTCTGTTGGGTCAATATCATCAGCAGGCTTAACACGGGGAACGCTGATTGTGTGAGGACCTACACCGTGAACTGCTTCAAGATGTTCAGCATGCATCAGAAGTCCTGCAAATTCATATCGGTATTTATCAAGACCGAAAAGCACCCCTATACCAACATCATCAATACCTGCCTGCATTGCTCTGTCCATAGCTTCGGTATGGTAAGCATAATTGTGTTTAGGTCCTGTAGGGTGAAGCATTTCATAGCTTTCTTTGTGATATGTTTCCTGAAAAAGAATATATGTGCCTATTCCTGCATCCTTGAGCTTTTTGTAATTTTCAACCGTAGTAGCAGCAATATTAACATTTACACGGCGGATTGCACCGTTTTTATGCTTGATTGAATAGATGGTTTTAATACAGTCAAGAATGTACTCAATCGGATTGTTTACGGGATCTTCGCCTGCCTCAATAGCAAGCCGCTTGTGACCCATATCCTGAAGGGCAATAACTTCTTTTGCAACCTCCTCCTGCGTAAGCTTCTTGCGTGCAATGTGCTTGTTTTTTAAATGATAAGGACAGTAAAGACATCCGTTAATGCAGTAATTTGAAAGATAAAGAGGTGCAAACATTACAATTCTGTTGCCGTAAAAATCCTTTTTAATCCGCTCTGCCAAATCATAGATTTCTTTTGTTTTATCTTTATTTTCACACGCAAGAAGAACGCTTGCTTCTCTGTGCGTAAGTCCTTTGCGAAGTTTAGCCTTTTCAATAATTTTATCTACAAGTTCAAGATTATCCTTGTTTTCATCGGCATATTTCAATGTAGCCTTAATTTCTTCATCACAGATAAATTCTTCTGCCTTAAGTGATTTCAGATTATATTCAGACATATAATTCTCCCTTGTAATCGCCGCGGTCTGTTACGATCTGACAACCGATTGCGTTTATTTTTTTTCGTAAATGATTAATGTTTTGTGCCGCTTCATCACCTGTATAAATTTTATTGTCATAAAGTGTGTATTTTTCTCTTGCGTTCAACGGCGAAAGATTTGGCATAATGACATTCGCTCCTGCCAAAATGCCTTTTTCATGTCCAAAAGGGTCAGCAGTTGCAAGTGCCGTTGTTGCAGGTAAAAGCACATTTGGCAATGTCAGCCGTATCAGTGCAAGCATAAAAAGAGTAAGCTCAGCTGAGCCTTGACTTTCCTCTGCAAACGGAGTGTCCTTATGCGGTATAAACGGTCCTATGCCGACCATATGCGGATTCAGTTTTTTCAAAAAAACCAGCTCTTTTGACAAATACTCCGGTGTCTGAAAAGGTGAACCAACCATAAAACCTGCTCCCACCTGATAGCCGAGTGCTTTCAGATTCTCAAGACAGTTTATTCTGTTTTCAAAGCTCATTGAATCAGGATGAAGCTGACTGTAATGCGTGCTGTCTGCTGTTTCGTGGCGCAGCAGGTACCTGTCTGCACCGGCATCCTTCAGTGCCTTATAACTTTCAAAACTTCTTTCGCCGAGTGACAGTGTAACTGCACAGTCTGCATGACGTGTTTTCAGGTTTCTGATTATTCTGCAAAGTCTTTCATCCGTAAAAAATGCGTCTTCTCCGCCTTGAAGCACAAAGGTACGAAAGCCCAAATTATATCCGTAATCGGCACATTCAAGTATTCCTTTTTCACTGAGCCTGTACCTCCGGGCTGATTTGCTGCTTCGCCGAATGCCGCAATAATAACAATCATTTCTGCAATAATTGGAAAATTCAATTAATCCTCTTACATAAATCGTATCACCGTAAATTTGCCGGCGAACAGCTGATGCATTTTCAAAAAGCTGTTTTTCACATTGCTTGCGGTTTTTTATTAAAAACAAATATTCTTCAGATGACAAAACTGCGTTTTTGCAAAGCTGATCAATTAATTCATTACACTCTTTGTTCATAAACACCGCCTGTTTGCAGTATATTTATATTCTTAAAAGGCTTGCAAAACATATGTCAGCAAGCCCTTTGTTGATAAATATTAAATCTTATATTTTTCTCTCGGGGTATATGAAGTATGCAAATCATGGTGCGCCTTTTTACCGCCGAATCCATCATACCATTCTTCATAAAGCTTTTTAACAACAGGTGATTCGTGTGACATACGAAGCGTCATTGATTTATCCTGATCATAAAGAGCCTTTGCTCTGATTGCTTTGAGGTCAACCGTATCACGAACATATTGCGGCTGAATCGGTTGACCGCCGCCGTTTACACAACCGCCCGGACATCCCATAATTTCAATAAATCCCCAACCGTCAGGGTTGCCTGCTTTCAGCCTGTCCATAACAGTCTTTGCAGCGGCAGCACCCGATGCAACGGCAAGCTTAAGCTCTGTTCCGTTAAGATTCACACTTGCTTCTTTAAGTCCTTTCGTTCCTCTTACTTCCTCAAGCTCTACCGGCTCCGTCGCACCATTGAGCCACGCATTAGCAGTTCTTACAGCAGCTTCCATAACACCGCCGGTTGCACCGAAGATTACGGCAGCACCCGTATCATCGCCGAGAGGGCTGTCAAACTCTTCATCAGGAAGAGCCGCAAAGTTAATTCCGAGTCTGTTAAACATTCTGCTAAGCTCTCTTGTTGTTAATACAATATCAACATCAGGAACGCCTGCGGCAGACTGATCCTCTCTTCCGATTTCAAATTTCTTTGCAGTACAAGGCATAATGGATACGCTGACAATATCTTTAGGATCAATTCCCATTTTATTTGCATAATATGTTTTAATAACTGCACCGCCCATTTGCTGAGGTGATTTACATGTTGAAAGATGAGCGAGCAAATCAGGATAATAGAATTCACAGAATTTTACCCATCCCGGTGAACAGGATGTTATCATCGGCAGAGTTCCGTTATTCTTTATACGTTCAACAAGTTCATTTGCCTCTTCAACAATTGTTAAATCAGCAGCAAAGTCAGTATCAAATACTTTATCAAATCCCAGTCGGCGAAGACCTGCAACAAGCTTTCCCTCAACATTTGTTCCAATCGGCATATTGAAACATTCGCCGATTGTGGCACGAATGGACGGAGCAGTCTGAACAACAACATGCTTTGTCGGATCAGCAAGTGCAGCCCAGACTTTGTATGTGTCATCTCTTTCTGTCAAAGCACCCGTTGGGCAGACAACCGTACACTGTCCGCAGGAGATACATGGTGTAGAATTGAGCGGAAGATTAAACGGCTGACCGATTGAAGTATCCATACCACGGTCATTTGCGCCGATAACACTCACATACTGCTGTTCGCAGGCTGCGACGCATCGTCTGCAAAGAATACATTTATTGTTGTCTCTGATCAGATGTGCTGTGCTTGTATCCTTTTCGTAATGTTTCTTTTCTCCCTCAAAACGTGAATGATCTACACCGTAGTGATAGCAGAGATTCTGAAGCTCGCAGTTTGTCGAACGGCTGCAGGAAAGACAGTTTTTGTCATGAACAGATAAAAGAAGTTCAAGAGTTGTTTTTCTGTAGCGCTGTATTTTTTCTGTATTTGTCAGCACCTCCATACCCTCTGAAACAGGGTATACACAGGATGTAACAATTTTAAATCCTCTTCCTTCATTTGCTTCAACGATACAGATACGGCAGGCACCGATTTCATTGATATCTTTCATAAAACAAAGTGTCGGAATTTCAATTCCTGTGTGACGGGCCGCATCCAAAATTGTTGAACCCTTCGGTGCAGTAACAGGAATACCGTTTATTGTTAAATTCACCATTTCTTCCATTTCAGATACGCCTCCTTATTGCTTGCTTATTGCCTTAAATTTACAGTTTGAAATACATACACCGCATTTAACACATTTGTCTGATACAATTTCATAAGATGAAAGCTTGTGATTCGGTGCAGTATAGGAAGTCGGAATAATGGTTCCGGCAGGGCAGTTCCTTGCACACATTCCGCATCCGATACATTTATCTTTATCAATAACATAAGTCAAAAGATCTTTGCAGACGCCGGCAGGACATTTCTTGTTCTGAACATGCGCAATATATTCATCACGGAAAAATTTAAGAGTTGCAAGAACAGGATTTGGTGCTGTCTGACCAAGTCCGCACTGCGCGTTTGCTTTGATATAATAGCAAAGATCCTCAAGACGGTCAATATCTTCCATTGTTCCTTTTCCTTGTGTAATTTTTTCAAGGATTTCAAGGAGACGCTTTGTTCCCACTCTGCACGGAGTACATTTACCGCAGGATTCATCAACTGTAAATTCGAGGAAGAATTTAGCAATATCAACCATACAGGTGTCTTCATCCATAACAATAAGTCCGCCTGAACCCATCATACATCCGATGGCTGTAAGGTTGTCATAATCAATTTTCGTATCCATCAGAGAGGCAGGAATACATCCGCCTGAAGGACCGCCCGTCTGTGCGGCCTTAAACCTTTTTCCGTTTGGAATACCGCCGCCGATATCTTCAATAATCTGACGGAGTGTTGTTCCCATAGGTACCTCAACAAGACCTGTGTGTTTGATTTTACCGCCAAGTGCAAATACCTTTGTACCCTTTGACTTTTCAGTACCCAGTGACGAAAACCATTCTGCACCGTTAAGAATAATCTGAGGAACATTTGCAAAGGTTTCAACATTGTTTTCCACTGTCGGAGAATCATAAAGTCCCTTAACGGCAGGATACGGAGGACGTGGACGCGGCTCACCTCTGTTGCCCTCAATTGAGGTCATAAGAGCAGTTTCCTCTCCGCATACGAATGCGCCTGCACCAAGTCTTATTTCAATATCAAAATCAACACCGGAGTCAAATATATTTTTGCCGAGCATACCATATTTTCTTGCCTGGTCAATTGCAATCTGTAAACGATTAACTGCTATCGGATATTCTGCACGAACATATACAAAACCCTTTGTTGCACCGATTGCAAATCCGGCAATCGTCATAGCTTCAATTATACAGTGCGGATCTCCCTCAAGGACGGAACGATCCATAAATGCACCCGGATCTCCCTCATCAGCATTACAAACAACATACTTTTGAGGTGCCTTGTTAGGTGCACAAAGTGCCCACTTAAATCCTGTCGGAAATCCACCGCCGCCTCTGCCTCGAAGTCCCGAGTCGGAAATACATTTAATAACATCATCAGGTGTCATTGTTGTTAATGCTTTATTGAGTGCCTGATAACCGTCTCTTGCTATATACTCATTAATATCTTCAGGGTTAATAACACCGCAGTTTCTGAGAACAATTCTGTCCTGTGAACGGTAGAATGCAGTTTCTTTTAATGTAACATATTTCGGATTTTTAGGCTGAACCTTGCCGGTATCGGCATAAACAAGCCTTTCAACAATATGTCCCTTGAGAAGATGTGATTCAACAATTTCCTCAACATCTTCAATCTTAACCTGACTGTAGAATGTACCTTCGGGATAAACAATAACTACCGGACCAAGCGCACAAAGTCCAAAACAACCGGTCTGCACAATCTGAACCTCGTCATTAAGTCCGTATGCATTGATGCATTTCTTAAATTCATCCTGAATCTTTTTACTGCCTGAAGAGGTACAGCCTGTACCGCCACAAATCATTATATGTGAACGAATCATCGTTTATCCTTCTCCTTGTTTTCATTTTCTTTTAAGAGATATTCTTCAACAATATTGCCGTTTATAATATGTTCTTTAATAATACGGCGTGCCATATCTGAGGTAACATTTGCGTAAACAGCCGTTTTCACACCGTCCTCAACGATTTTAACAACAGGATTGCAGCCAACACGGCTTACTCTCGCCTCCTGCATAACAATAACCCTTCCGTTCAAATCCTCTCTGTCAATTTCCTCAACAATCGTTTTGAGAATATCACGTGCACCTGCAACAATACCGCTATTTCCCATACCGACGATAATTCGTGTTCCATAGTCGCTTGTGCGAATCAATACAGCACTTTTATATTCCTGCTTAATTGCATTAAGCTCATCCAAAGATTTCATTTTTGCTCCTCCTTATCAAGTTAATCTGTCAGTCCTGATATTTTGCAAGAATTCCGTCAATATCATCTGCCGTAAGGTTTCCATAAACTTCATCATTAATGGTCATTACCGGACCAAGTCCGCATGCACCGATACACCGGCAGGCAGTGATAGAAAATTTTCCGTCAGGAGTACATTCATCAACACCAATGCCAAGCTTTTCAGTCAGAGCATCCAGAAGGGTTTGTGAGCCTTTAACATAACAGGCAGTACCCATACATACAGATATATTATATTTTCCCTTCGGTGCTAATGAAAACTGTGCATAGAAGGTTGCAACACCATATACTTTTTCAAGCGGAACATCCATACCTTCAGCAATCATGCTCTGCACTTCAATCGGCAAATAACCGTAAATTTCCTGTGCTTCCTGCATAACTGCCATCAAACGGCTTTTATCATGCTTGTTTTGTTCAATCACTTCATCGAGCAGAGCTTTCTGCTTCGGAGTACCCTTAAAAGGAAGTGCACTTAGTTTCTTTTGCATAAATGTTGTCCTCTCTGATAATAATTGATATTTGCTCTGCATAAATTTTCACAAAAATTTATGCTTTACACCATTTTATTTTATTTATTTTAGCATAAGTTTGTTAAAAAATAAACAAAAATTTTATAATTTTCATTATTTTACAGCATTTTTTGTGAAACCAACTGAAAAACATCCTATAAAATCTGTCTCTTATACACATCTGACGCTGCCGACGACTAGTCGAGTGTA
>UQVI01000059.1 GCA_900544515.1 uncultured Oscillospiraceae bacterium
CGAGATTCGCCTTAGTCTCGTGGGCTCGGAGATGTGTATAAGAGACAGTTATATACAGCATATAAAATGCATAATTTGCATAGTGTTTAGTGGTTAATATAAATTCATAAAAAAGGAGAAAATTATTATGAAACTGAATCTGTGTGATATGGATAGGCTGAATTTGACCGGTTCACCACTTAAAGCAATTTCAAAAAAATATATGCAGGAAAAGAAAATTGTACCGGGAAGAGAATGCCTGTTTGAATTTCCGCACAAGATAACAGAAAACAATTATATTGCTATATGCTGTGGCTTTATGTTTGGATATGGAAGTAAAAATGATGATCATCACATCAGAAAATTAAGTATGATAATACATTCAGAAATTGACCCTGATAATGACCATTGCATCAAAGTTACCCCGATTTGCGAAATGAGTGATGACAGCGGGCATTATATGACATCGCAGGGATCAGACAACAGTTATGTAAAAGTAGGTGTTATTGCGTTGCCTGACAGCATATCGCACGCAGATGATGACTACATTTTTGAAGGATTAACGGGATTTGATATTTCCTATAATGATGGTGATCATCATTTACAGGAAATCAGCATGTTTATTTCGTCTGTCAATTCGAAAGATACACCTGAAGGTGCATACATACAAGATGCATCCGGACATTCGGGAAAAGGTAAGGTATTTTCTGATAAACTCAATATTCCGCAGGAATTATTGAGTGCCTACCAAGGTGAGAATCCATTTGAAACATTGGTATATTTAACAGGATATAAGTGCAGGAACAATAAGGGTGACACGCATATTCGTCAATTAGGTTGTGACCCAACGGTTTATGATTCAAAGTATGGTTATTCTGTTTTGAAAGATAAGCATGGAAATCATGTAACACCACCATACTCAATCAAAACTGGGGGAATATTAGTTTATAAAGATTGATTTTACTTGAATCAATATTGTTAATATTAAAGGCAGAGAGCAATCCCTGCCTTTATTTCTGTTGGATTTCTACATTTCAAATTTCTTTCTGATTAGCATATTCGGCTAATCGTTTTCTGTTTTGTTCGAATACTGCGTCTACCATGTGAGTATAAATTTTTGCCGTGACGGATATATCTGAATGTCCCATAAGTTCTTTAGCAACATTCAGTGGTACGCCCGCAGCTTGGTAGTTGGTACAGAAGGTGTGTCTTAACAAGTATGGTTCTAAATCTTCAGCAGGATTGACGGGTATTAATTTTTGTTTCTTTGCTTTCCTCATTATTCTACGCAATATCATTCTTAATTTTGCTACCATAACTTTACTCTAATTAAAAGGTCTTATAATTCAAAATGAATCATAAGACCTTTTAATTATTTTCTTTTTTTGAAAGTGAATGCAATTACACAGCCGATTATCAGAACTCCTAATGACACGGAAAAATAAATTAAACTTTCTTTATCTAAAGAATTATTTTCTTGTGAGAAATCGGAAATCTTGTTATTTTCATCAGTGGGCTTTTCATTATTTAATTTACCGTTAAAGTTATTGTTATCCCGAGAAATATTTGGCTGAGAATTATTTGTGTCAGCTTCGCCAGAGTTTTCGGGCGGCTGTTCACCATTTTCAAATGATGAATCATTTGGCTTTTCCGGCGGATTACCATTCTGTCCATCGGGAGGAGTCGGCATATCAGTCGGTGTATCGTTACTGTTTGATGAGTCTTCTGTATTATCAAACGGAATACTGTTATTATCCGAATTCATACCCTTGCCGATATCGTCCTTTTGCATATTTTTCATAGGACTGTTTCCTTGTGCAAAAACTGACGATACAGCGGTATTATCAATGGTGATTTCTTCTTTATTTTCGCCGATTGTAAGAATACAGGTATCTCCTATATTCATTTCGGGGGTGCTGATTACAACAGAGGAAAAGCTGTATGGAATTTCCTCTGATAAAAGCTCGCTGCCGTCGGAATTTGCAACAGATACGGTTGTTCCGGCAGCAGAAGACCCGGTATACATAATAAAGCCCTGTGTTGATGATGAATCAAAGCCTTCTGCCATACTGCTGCTGCCGCAGGCAATAACAGTTCCTCCGCTGATTTCACATACGCCCCCGTTTTCAGAACCATAATCAATAGCACTGTTGCCGTTGTCGGAAACACTGATTAAGATATTTCCGCCGCTGATATAAATATCCTTGTTTGAATCCAGACCATCTGCATCTCTGCCGTCAGAATTGGTTATTGTAATATCTCCGCCGGTTATATTTATAACAGAATTCTGACCGCTTCCGTTTGCATTGATACCGTCATCTGTTGCTGCAATGTCAATCGTTCCGCCGGCAATCGTAACTTCAATTGCTTCCAAACCCTCATAACAGGATGAAATATTGATTTTTCCCGATTCCACATATAAATATGCGGTTTCATCATCATTGGATGCCGTAATTCCGTCATCTCCTGCTGAAATATGGATTGTGGAATTTTTAATGCGTATACTGTCATTTGCATGTAAACCGTCCTGAACAGCGGTAATACCGATATTGCCGCCTGTAATTACCAAGTCGTCATTACATACGATGCCGTGCTGATATTCAGCAGTTATATTCAGTGTGCCGCTGCCGTTTATCGTTAAATCGTCACGGGAATAAATTGCCCCGTCTATGCCTGCTGAAACGGCATCAGCATTATATTCTGCGCCTGAAGTAAGTGTGTTTTCTGTTTTATCTGCCAAAGTCAGAAACACTTTGTCTGCCTGCTCAATTTGTATGGCTGCATTATCACTGCAATGAATGGATACATCATTCAATAACAGCCATATTTTGTCGTCTGAGCCGGCATTAATAATAATGCTTCCGTTTGAAAGATTTCCTGAAAAAACATATTTTCCGGCAGAGGCAATGTATATATCATTGTCATAAACATATGCGCCGTTTCCGTTTATAGTGCTGTTATTATCAGAAAGAATTATTTCTGCAGCATCAGATTTGTCCCAGTCTGCGTTTAAATCATTGGCAGTAAACATATCACTTTCCGAATCCGCATTTGCCATTACAGGAATGCCAAGTGGTTTTCCGTTCATAAAAAGAACAGTAATAGCAAGTGTAACAGCCAGCACAGTATAACAGATGATATTAAAATGCTTGTGTGTTGACATAGTATTCTCCTATCCCATATAATCGCCATTGTAGCTTACAAGCACGGCACTGCTGACACCGTTTATTTCTGAAAGTGCGTTTATAAAATCAGTATTGTTATCCTTAAGCCTTATTTCTATGTTCATTTCAATCCTATTTTTTTGAACGGTTTTGCTTTTTATAACACAGCGTTTTGTTGTCTCCTCAAGAAAACCGGTTGCTTTTATTTCACTTTCGTGATCAGAGCAGGTTAAAACTATAATATAAGGATTGCAGTGAGATTTTTTATTTACAAAGACAAGAAGAATGATGCCTATAATAACACTGCCTATTACAGCAAGCGGAATCATACCTGCAGCAAGAACAATGCCAACAGCAATTGACCAGAATAAAAATGCTATGTCAAGTGGCTCTTTGATGGCTGTTCTGAATCGTACAATTGACAATGCACCTACCATACCGAGTGAAAGAACCACATTTGAGGTTACTGCAAGAATAACGATTGTTGTAATCATAGTAAGTGCGACAAGTGTTACACCAAAGGATGAGGAGTACATAACTCCTGTATAGGTCTTTTTGTATACCAAAAAGATAAAAAGTCCTATGCCGAATGCTAATACCAATGCGAGAGCCATATCTAAAATGCTCACACTTGTTACGTTTTCAAGAAAACTTGATTTAAAAATGTCATTAAAAGTCATAATAAGAATCCTTTCTTTATGTGTTTTTAACCGTAAATACGGCATTGTGCGTATTTTGAAAATGCTGATGAACGGCGGCTTTCAAGATTAACCGCAGTCTTTATAATATCGGGAATAAATTCATCCCATTTTACTTCAAGAATAATCGGCGCCTCACCTGCAGGTATCGTTATACATTCAGGATTCAGAAAATCATTACAGTCAATACCTGTTCGTATATTGTAGTCAATGGTAACACGAACATTCCCTGCAGGAAATGTAAACGGCTCTCGTGTATAATCTACAATGGTTTTTGGTTTCAGCCCCTGACTTTTCATTTTGATATACAGCTCATATACAAGCGGCCTGTCACCGTTATTCATCCAATCAATATTACCATTTAGAAGTGCCTCAATTTCGTCTGTCGTTATCGTTTCAGATACTTTGCTGCATAAGCCGTTCACTTTGCTTTTCTTTTCAAGACGGATAAAGGATGTGTCACTGTTATAATAGCGGATACGGAATTTCTCACGCTTATTAATACCATTTATTTTTTCACGAAGTGCAGTATCATTTGCATCATCGAAATATAAGCTTCTTATTTTATATCTTCCGTCTACTGCGTTTTTATCTGTATAAGCAACTGCATTAAGCCGTGAACGAATTGTGTAGATATCCGCAGCAGAAATTTCATGCTTCCATTCGTGGCGGAATTTCATATGCTTTTTCTCCTTTCCTCATATCTTTCATCCATAATATAAAGGCTTAACCTTAGAAAAACCTTAGAAATAATAAAAATCTTCAAAAAAAGAGTATTTGCAAAAGCAAATACTCTTTAAAAAGTTATATTTTAAATTTTTACTTTAAACACAATGGTGTTATCATTTTTATATTTGGCATTTATAGTGCCTTTGTGCATTCGGACAATTGATTCTGCTGCAGATAATCCTATTCCGTAACCGCCGTTTTTTTGAGTCCTTGCTGAATCTGAACGGTAAAATCTGTCAAATAATCTGTTAGCAGGGCATTGCGGCAAATGATCACAGGTGTTGCTGATTTCAAGCTGAATATGCTTTTCGTTTTTACTCAGCATAACGTAGATTGTTCCGTTTTGATTTGAATACTTAACTGCATTGTCCATAAGAATTGAAATCAATCTTGAAAATAATTCCTTGTTTACAACACAAGCAATGTTCTGTTCAATATCTTTTTCAATGCATATACTTTTCAGCTTTGCATTTTCATTAAACATATCTGTGATATTTTCTGTAAGCTCGCTTAAGGAAACAGATTCTTTTATGTCATCAAGGCTGTTTTCATCTGATTTGGCAAGGGTTAACAGGTTTTGCATTAATCCATTTAATCGATTTACCTGTTCTTTAATATTTTTACTCCATTTGTTTTCTCCATTGTATAGCTCCATTGCTTCTGTATTGGACAGTATAATTGCCAGCGGTGTTTTTATTTCGTGTCCTGCATCTGTTACAAATTGTTTCTGACGCTCAATATTTTCAGCAACGGGCCTGATTGCTTTTTTAGACAGCAAAATCACTAAAAGGAGCATAGCAATCCAGCAGGAAAATCCGATAAAGGATGACAGCATCAATACACGTAATACATCATGTGTTTGTCTTGTTGTATCAAGGAAGAAATATACCTTGCTGTTATCATGCTCATTTACAGCACATTTATATCGGAATGAGCTGATTTTTCCTTCAGAAGCTTTTGAAGGAATTACCTTTTTAAACAGCGCTTCTGCATCTTCTTCGGAAATATTGGCAATACGGTTAATATCAGTTGAAATTATATTGTCAGAGCTGTCGGTGCGAATTGTGAAATATACGGATGCCATTTTAAAATTTTCATCCATAGGAGCGGACAGGAATTCCATCGGTCTTTTTTCGTTGCGTGGCGGCTGTTTCATGGTTTCATTGTTTAACAGTGAATTTATCAGTTGCTCATTCTGATTTTTTGAAGCATAAGCATTTCCGATATTTATTGCTCCTAAAAGCAGTACTATCAGAATAGTGATTGCCAGCATAGCAGAAAAAATGAATTTTTTTTGAAGCTTTTTAATCATTCTGATGCCTCCAGCGTGTATCCGATATTCCGCTTGACTTTAATTTCAACATTGGCATTTAACGAGGTGAGCCGTTTGCGCAGATATGAAATATATACCCAAACAATGCCTATGTCTGCCTCTGTTTCATATCCCCATACCTTTGTCAGCAAATCCTCTGTGGAGAGATAAATGCCTTTATTCAGCATAAGTAATTCCATCATCCGGTATTCAAGCTTTGGTAAAACAAAGCTTTGATCGTTTCCGGATAATTCACAACTTTGCATATTAAGCGTTATATTGCCTGCTGTTAAAATGTCAGGTGTGAATTCTTCACGGCGCCGAAGCATGGCTCTTACTCTGGCAAGCAACTCACCCATATTAAATGGTTTCGGCAAATAATCATCAGCACCTGCATCAAGACCTTCTATTCTGTTTTCAATTTCGGCCTTTGCTGTCAGCAGAAGAATAGGCGTTTTGATACCCTCTTTTCTCAGTTGCTGCAGCACCTCAATACCATTAAGACCCGGCATCATAATATCAAGAATTATACCGTCATAATGTTCTGCTTTTGCCCAGTCAAGTGCATCATTGCCGTTGTAAACCGCATCTACCGTGTAATTGTGGTATTCAAGAATATCTGTAACTGCTTCAGACATACTTTTTTCATCTTCGGCATATAAAAGCTTCATAGTATCACCTCAATTTTATTGAACAACAGGAAACTTAGTTAAACCTTAGAATAGTATTATAGCATATAGATATACTGTTTTCTATAATATTTATATTAAATGCGGCATAGGTATATGGAGCCGCACTGTATAAGGAAGCTGCTTGTTTATCTGTTATGACGATATGTTCAGAGGCAGTTGTAAAGCCATATAAATTGTAAAAGGCAGAGATTAAAAATCTCTGCCTTTCTTGTTCCTATTGGTTTATAATTCATTTTTTCTTGCCTGCTTTTGTTTTGCTGATTGTTTTATACCGAAAACAAAATAAAGTATGTGATAAATTCGTTAATTTTAAGATGATATATGGAATATCAATTGCTTTGCGAAATATTGTATCTATTAATACTGCATAATCTAATCTACGGATAGTTTAATACATAAGGGTACAGATCGATCAACTGATGAATCAACAGAAAAGTAAAATGCTTTTTCATCCTGATTCCATTTGATTGGTTTGGAACTGCCTAACAATTCAACGTTTTTAATTTGATAAATCATTCCGCCCTCATCGGCGGCACGCAAGGATTGTACTTTATATTCCTTGCACGGTTTATTGCTCATAACAAACACATAAATTGTGCTGTTTTTATAGGTAAATCGAAAATCCTGTTTACCATATTTGAAGTTCTCTTTAAAACTGCCGGATTTTTGTTTTTTGCCTTTGCCATAAACAGTAAAAGGTTTGGAATCATACATAATATATTTTGCACCGCTTTTTTTAAATAAATCCAGCCACTCGTCCACATCAAATTCTGTTGGATTGAATTGTTCTACAAATTGTCGGTAATCAACATTTTCACCGTAATGCTTTAAGTGATATTTCCGGCATTTTGTGCCTTTCATATACATTTCACGAGGATACCAATCGCATATTGCAGCAGGTACGGAATAAGCATCCCCAGTGAATGAACAGTCCGAAACGACCTTTCTGATACCAGTCAGGAATGCGAAATGCAGAAAGACTTTGTCAATTATCTGAAAACGGTCCTTGTTTAATAATATCATCAACCTTTTTCAGATATTCGTCTATAGTAATCATGGATATTCTCCTTACAATTATTTTAAAAAAAGCAAATTATATTTTATAAAAGGGAAAGCATCTTAATATAATTTAATTTTTTTGCCGGCTTATTCATTGTTTTTGGATTTTTGCTTGCAGATGAGGTTATATATAACACTGAATGCTGCGATTATAAAGCAGACTATACCTATAGAATACGGCATAACATATATAACTCTGTTGCCTGAATATGCGGTGATTTCTGATGCATAGTGAATTAAAACATAACTGATAATGCTACCAAAGAACAAGGCTGCTGAATTGATAATACTTATATAAATACAAGCAGTAATCGCCAATAGTATTAAACCTGAAATTGCTGTAAATCCGGTTTCATTTATACCGGTATTGTTACAAAGCAGACTATACAGAATACCGAACAGAACAGTCAGTGACAGGTTTGTCATAAATTCTGCGCAGGATTGTTTTGTGATTTTTGGCTTGTTAAAGCTTAATTTTATTGTATCTGACACTTGTGAAAAATCAAAAATGATACTGCCTGCAAGCAGCAATATACCGCATATGAGATACAATATAACCTGCAGATTTTCTGCATTTGCAATAACACTTAACAGAATTGCTGAGACAGATGAAATAATGATTGATTTTTTTGATACTTTGCAGTTTGAAATTGCCGTTATTGAAAGTCCTGCAAATATTCCGCTTGCACCTGCAAAAATAGCCAGCACTCTTGAAACGGTCATAATTACATGGCTGATTCTCATTGTCGGCGCAATTAACTGCATTGTGTTTACATCAAATAAAAACATAAAAATTGAAATGCAGCCTAACGCACCAAGAGCAAAGGATGCAATTGATTTTGTGAATTTTTTCAGAAGAACAGCAAGGATTGTTCCGATTAAAAATGTAAGTGTAAACAGAATCAGAATAAAATCCATTCTTAAAAAGGGAAGCCCTGCAATATTATAAAGCGGTGTTTCGGGTGTTACCTGATTTTTGCAGTAAATATCAAGAGTTAAAAGTATAGAGGTTATGAAAAATACAGTGGAAAATGCTGAAATGTTTGCAGCATTTGAATTTAAAAATTTTTTCATTATTTTGCACCTCCGAACTGATTAACAGCGGTGTAGGCTGCCTTCCATAATGAGTAGTCAGAGGAATAGTCTGTGTCACAGGAAAAATGCCAAACCATAATTCCGCCGTATTCATTTAAAAGAGCGTAAGCCGTTTTATCACGCACCATAGCAGGAGAATTAAAATACACTTCCGTTGGTGATGCGTTGTAATAAGAATTAAATATGTATCGGTTTTTATAATAATCAAAGCCCTGCGCATCTTTATATGAGTACTGTTCCATTAAAGCATCAACCTGTGTTCCGTAAAACGGAATGCCTATATTGATTTGCTCTTTTGAAAAACCAACCTCTTCCAAATATTTTGCACCCTGAACAGCACAGCTCCAGAAACTTGAATGCTCACCGTCTTGATCAAAGATATCATAGGTCATCATATTTACCATATCAAGGGCATTTATAACCTCTTGGGAATAATTTACATCTCTTGTGCCAAATGCACAGGAAAGAATACACTTTTCTTTTACATTGAGTTCATTAACCATACGGCTTTTCAGTTCAATAAGAAAATTGCTGAAGGTCTGAAAATCGTAATCACTTTGAGGAAATTCATAGTCAATATCAATGCCGTCAAAACCGATTTCATTTGCAAGGTTTATCAGGTTGCTTATAAAGAAATCCCTGTTATTATCCATGGCGATATTTGTACTGTAATTACCGGAACCGTTTCCTATATCAAAAGTGATTTTTAACTGATCACTGCCGAATTCACGCATACAGTCTACCATGTACTTTAATTCTTTACGAGATTCCTGCTGTGTTTCATTCTGATAATCGTCCTGCTTTCCTACAAAAACATTTCCATCTTCATCAAAGGTTACACCGCAGAAGAAATTAACATGTGTTAATTCTGAAAAATTATATCCGTCCAGCATAGATTTAATTGCCGCTTTTTTATCTGCAATTAAATCATTTTGTAAAATTTCATAAAATCCGGTATTAAGAACATATCCTGTCATTCGGAAATCATCACTGATTATCTGCGGTTGGTTGTATACCTCGATTTCTTTTATGGAAAAGAAACTGTCTGCTTTACTGATAAAAATGCGGATATATCTTGCAGATACGGTGTCAAAGGTGCAGAGTCTGTGGTATTCAATTTTATCGCCGTGATAGATTTCGGTGTATGTTTCACCGTTCTCAGATGCAAGAATGGTGAAATCCTTTATGTTCAGTCCGTTTTCTTTTAATATAATACAGTTGAATTCCTGCATACTTTTAAGGTCAATATTGATAGAATCGTTATTTTTGCTGAAGCTTTTATAGCAGGTTGATACATTGCCGTCTGTTAGCTTTTTTACCTTTTTGTCTCCCTTATTAAGAGCAAGGTTTTCAGAAGTGATATAGGAACTGTCGTTCTGAAGCACTTCGCTTTTCTGACCGTTTGCCTTCAGTGAAAGCATTGCTATTGTGAGAGCAGCGGCAACTATAACGCATAGAATGCTGATTTTGATGTTTTTCATAGCAGTTTCTCCATATACCCATATGTAGGTTATTGTTTTTTTGTTTTTGCAGTTTTGCGTTCCTTACGGATTTTTGCTGCGTGCAGTTCTTTCTCTGTCTCTTATACACATCTGACGCTGCCGACGACTAGTCGAGTGTAGA
>UQVI01000060.1 GCA_900544515.1 uncultured Oscillospiraceae bacterium
GATTCGCCTTAGTCTCGTGGGCTCGGAGATGTGTATAAGAGACAGGATTATAACTGCGTAAGAGCAGGTGCTGTTAAGTTTGTTCCTCGTTTCGGTGTTCAGCTTGAGATGCCTAAGGAATTTAAAAATGTAAAGTATTTCGGTTTAGGCCCGTATGTAAATCTTCCTGATTTTAAAGAGCACGCACTCACAGGCATTTACGAAACGACAGTTGAGGATATGCGCGAGGATTATATCAAGCCTCAGGAAAGTGCAACGAGGTGTGAAACGCGTTTCGCTGAGATCACAAATGATAACGGACTTGGTCTTCGTTTTGAAGCCGTTAATAAACCGTTTGTTTTTTCTGCTAATCCGTTTACATCTCAGGACTGTGCAAAGGCAATGCACAGGGAGGACTTAACCTATAATACAACCTGCATTAATCTTGATTCCGATGTTCTCGGTGCAGGCTCAAATGCCTGTGGTCCTACTCCGTCACAGGAATACCGTGTGGGCTCACTGACAGGCAAGGCAATTTCCTTTGTAATCAAGCCTGTTGACGGTGAGTAAAATGTACAGAATCGGTACAGATATTGTTAGGATTTCCAGAATAGAAAAAAGTATAAAAAGCAATGCCTTTTTGCATAGGGTCTTTACCGATAAGGAAAGGGAATACTGTAAAAAGGCAGAAAGCTTTGCAGGTATATTCGCTGTCAAGGAGGCTTATTTTAAGGCTGTCGGCACAGGTATCAATAAGCCGCTTACGGATATTGAGGTGCTCCATAATGATATGGGAAAGCCGTATATTAACGGCGCTGAAAACTGTGACGTATCCATTTCACACGACGGTGAATATGCAATTGCTGCGGTTATAATTTGGTGATAATATGAGAATTTTAACAGCAAAACAAATTAAGCAGGTTGAGGAAAGAGCCTTCAGCGGTGATTTTACCGAAGAGGGTCTTATGCTCAGTGCCGGTACAGCCTGTTATAATAGGATACTGAAATATTATGGAGACAGTATACAAAACAAGAAGGTTGCAGTGTTCTGCGGTAACGGTAAAAATGCAGGTGACGGCTTTGTTATTGCCGATTTGCTGATGAAAAGCGGTGTGGATGTCTGCATTGTTCTTGCGGATAATCCGCCGTATCTCCCTGAGCCTAAGCTCTATTTTGATCAGGCTGTGGCAGATGGGGTAAGGGATTATTATTTTGCGGAGTATACGTTTGATTGTGATATTATAGTTGACTGCATTTTCGGTATCGGCTTTCACGGTGAACCAAAAGCACCCTTTGGTGAAATCTTTGATGCTGTTAATTATTCCGGTGCTGAGGTTGTCAGCATTGATACACCAAGCGGTACGGATGCCACAACAGGTGAGGTAATCCATGCTGTACGTGCAGACCTTACCATTGCCATTTCGACGCTTAAATTTGCTCACGTTCTCCCTCCTGCAAATGCATATTGCGGCAAGGTTGTGACCGTGAATATAGGAATACCTGAAAGCTGTTATGACAATGACTACACAGAAACAATAACGAAGGCTGACGTAAAAAAGAATTTTATTAAACGTGATAAGAATTCCCACAAGGGCAGCTTCGGTCATCAGCTTAACATCTGCGGTTCGTACCTGATGCCGGGTGCAGCTGTAATCTGTGCCAAAGCAGCACTTAAAACAGGCGTGGGACTTTTAAAATGTGTGTTCCCCAAATCCCTTTATCCTGTTATGACTGCACATATGATTCAGCCTGTTTTCAAGCCGATTTGTGAAAATGAGCAGAAAACAATTTCAATTGGTGCAATGAATGATATTTTTGAAGAATTAAAATGGGCAGACAGTGTGGCAATCGGTTGTGGTATCGGTAATAATGATGATACACAGGTGATCGTCGGTCAGGTTGTAAAATCCAGTGAAGTGCCTGTTGTTCTGGATGCGGATGGTATAAATGCGGTAGCTCCCTTCATAGATATTATTAAGGATAAAAAAGCACCGTTGGTAGTTACGCCGCACCCTGCTGAAATGGCAAGACTTATCGGTGAGAGCACCGATTATGTTCAGAATCACAGAATGGATGTGGCAAAGGTCTTTGCAGCAGAATATGATGTGATTGTTGTTCTAAAGGGAGCAAATACCGTTGTGACTGACGGCAAAGCAGTTTTTGTGAATATGAACGGCAATGCAGGTATGGCAATGGGCGGAACAGGTGATATGCTGACAGGTATGATAGGCTCATTTATTGCACAGGGTATTGAGCCTCTTGAGGCTGCAAAATCAGCTGTATTTATTCACGGCTTTTGCGGTGATATTACTGCTCAGGAACTGTCACAGCGTGGAATGACTGTTGAGGATATGCTGTCACTTATGGGTGCTTTGATGTCTGAATTTGAGGCTTGAATTAGCCGTTAGGACTGATTTTGGTGAAAAAAACTGTACCCATTGTATTGATGATTTTAATGTTGTTTCTTTCTGCCTGTAAGGTGGAAGATTATACCCCTGAAATTCCTTTGGCATTTGAAAATAATGCGAAGGTAACTTCAGGGGATTTTTCGTACGATTGCAAAATTTGTAAAAATGAGGATTCCGTTACAGTGACAGTTGACTCAACAGCGGCAAAGGGAATGTCTATGTCCTATAACGGAACGAACGTCAGTTTTTCATTCGCCGATTTTTCCTATGATATAAATGGTAAAAACTTTGAAAAGCGAAACGCGGCAATCGTGATTTATGAGGTTTTTGATTATATAAATTCCACAGAACAGCTGAATGCAAAAAAGATTGACGGCGGTTTTAAGTATGAGGGAAGAATTCCCTTAGGTGATTTTATTCTGATTCAGAATGACGATAACAGCTTTAAAAGTCTGACGATGCGTAATATCGATTATAAAATTGAATTTGCTGCTTAGTTATTGATGTTTGGCTACGAAGTTTAACTTATGTTTCTGATAAATTACAGGGGCGGATATTAAATCCGCCCCCTACAACTATTTAATGCGTATTTTGCTATTGTGCAAGTGTACTTATAAATTCAATTGTACTTTCTCTCAGCGATTCCATATCTGTGGCACCATTGTATGAAAACTGATAGATTGTGTTGCCGTTTGCATAGAATATAAAGCTTGAATAACCGATTTCGGGCTCACCCATATAGGCAATTACGACGTCCATTCCGTTTACGGTGACAACCTCACCTGTACTGTTTTCATCACCTGTTCCCCAGAAACCTGCGGCCTCTTCATCAGGGATATCCTGAATAATGCTCATAGATATGCTGCTGTCACTCCCGTCTGAGAAATCAAACATTCCTGAATTGTATTGAGGAATAAAGCCGAGTGCGTTCACGATTTCATATTTGCCATTTAATAATTCGGCAGGGATAACAACGTCCTCGAAACCCTTATCATTAAGCATTTTTACGATGCTGTTATCGGTATCACTCAGCTTTTCAGCTCTTCTCTGAGCCTTTGTGAAATCAAGTGTAAATGAATCATCAGATTCCTGTATGCTTACAATACCATTCTTATCATTTGCAACACGGATAATTGCTGCTGTTGCAGTAGTTGCTCCTATAACACATACGATTGCAGCGATAATTGCAATGATCTTTTTACTCATTTTGATTCTTTTATGATTTTCAGTATTTTTTGACATAGCGACCATCCTTTCCACTAATTCATTGTCAGGCTCTATGCCGTCGAAATACTTCTTTATTTCATTGTCAAGCATTGTAGCCCTCCTTTTCCAAAATAGTTTTAAGCTTGCCTCTTGACCTTGATAGTGAAGTACGCACCGCGTTATCATTCATTTCCATCATATCAGCAATCTCCTTTGTTGAATATCCCTCATAGTAATAAAGGTATATGATTGTTCTGCAATTGGGAGGGAGCTGTTTTATGGCAAAGTCAAGATCAGCCTTTTCATCTTCCTGATACTGCATATCCTCACTGAATGCTTCAGTTCGTTTATTCCACGCCTGTGTAAGAAAACTTTTGGTACAATTTAAGGTTACCTTTATAAACCATGCTTTTTCGTGATTTTCATCATTGAAGCGAGGCTTTTTTCTTATGTAGCGCAGAAATACATTCTGATATATATCATCACTGTCAGCTTTATCTGATGTCATGGAGTATGCAATTCGATATACAGTCGAAGAGTATTTTCTTATCATATCCTCTTCGTTAAGATTCGTCGACGATTTTTTTATCATTGATTTACCTCCTTTCATCAATAAAACCCGACAAGTCTTGAAAATGTTACATGAATTTAAAAAAATAAAATCCGGTGAACCTGAATGTTCAAAATTCACCGGATTTATTTTATCTTCAGCTGTACTATTCTTTATTTTCAATACGTGCGCTGATTTCGTCAGCGATTTTTTTTAGGGTGCTTTTCGTTGTTAAGCCTATGGAAATGGTTACGACCTTTCCGTCCTTCAGTGTGAGTATAATCTGTGACTGACGGTCAACGAAGTTTTTAACAAGGCTTGCCTTATCGTCCTTCTTGGTTTCCACACTTGCTATATTATCATAGGCGAAAATATTTTCTCCGTCCATTCCTGTGAATTCCATTTCATCATCCAGGAATTTCACACCATGTGATAAAACTTCTTTTGTAACAAGTATGGCTATGATTAATGCTACTGCAACACCTGCGGTGAAAATAATAACAGTTGTTCTCGGATTCTGAATTAATCTTTTGATTGCAAAAATCAGATAACCGATTACTGCAATATCAAGTATTCCCACAACTGCAAGCTGAATTGGTGAAAGTATTCTCATAAATTTATTGTTCATAAATATTTTCTCTCCTTATAATCGCTTAAAAGTTTTATATTTTCTGCCTGAAATACCCTGCCGTCAAGGTAGCTCAGTATGTTTTTATTTTCAAAGCTGAATTTCAGCTTGTAGCTGTAAAGCGCCTGCCTGTATCTGCCCTTGTCGATTCCGTATTTTCCGTCACCGTAAAGGGGATGACCGATGTGTGCAAGGTGTGCACGTATCTGGTGTGTGCGTCCTGTCAGCAGTCGGATTTCCAGCAGGGAAGCATCGTTATAATAATCCAGCACAGTATATCCTGTTATGATTTTTTTTGAACCCTGCACCTGATTATCTGTTACGTTTACTGTGTTCTTTTTTTCATTTTTTGTGAGGTAAGCCGTAAGTGTTTCACTTTTCTTCGGCATTTCTCCGTGAACAACAGTGAGGTAGTATTTTTCAATTTCACGGCTTTTGATACTCTCGTTTACTGCTTTCAAAGCCTGTGCATTCTTTGCACCGATAACGATTCCGCCTGTATTTCTGTCAATCCTGTTGGCAAGTGACGGTGTGAAGGACGAGTCATCAGGCGACCATTCACCCTTTTCGTAAAGATATCTTTTCAGCCTGGCAACAAGGTTATCAATGTAATCCTTGCCGTCAGGGTGACAGAGTATACCAACTTTTTTGTTGAGCAGAATTAGATTTTCATCTTCATAGATTATGTCAAGGTCTGTGGATGCCTTGAGGAAATCATAATGCTTTTTTTTAACGTGCAGAACATCATCATTGAGGTATAAATCAAGAATATCACCCTCACCCAGTATCTGATCGGCAGAGCATCTTTTTCTGTTTATTTTAATATTCTTTTTTCGTATCTCTTTGAACATTAAGGATTTCGGCAGTCTGTCAAAGGTTTTTGATAGAAACCTGTCAAGCCGCTGACCTGAATCCTTGCTGTTGATGGTTATACTTTTCATATATCAGTTGTTGTTCTTGTTTTTCTTTTCTTCTTCAAGCTCCTGAATTTCCTTGTAGAAGATATTTGCTTTAACATATACCTGGATGAAATCCTTGATTACCTCAGCCAGCTCACCTTTTTTGTAAGGATTCATCAATATACGTTCGTCATCATCAATAACGAGCGGCCCCTTTTCGTAATCGTTAAAGGTCGGCATAAGTGAATAATTTGTTTTTGTTTTTACAATGGATAAAAGGGTGAGGTCTGCTGTTGCATTGACAAATCCCTTTTTCTTTGTGTATTTCTCAATGGTTGAAAGCGGTGATGCATCATTATGTTTTTTAGTATAGCAGTAGGAAATAACCTCTTCAATAAAGCTTTCAATCTGCTTGTCCGAGTATGGTGCTTTTAAAAGCACAACCTTGTCAATATCTGCAATACCGTATGTATCACTTTCACCGCAGGGGATACCAATCATATTTTCATCCTTGTCCACATATACGGATATAGTGTAAAATTCCTTTTCCATAAAACACCTCTGATAATATTTATCTTAATTATAACCTATATAATTGAAAAATACAACAGTATATGCTACAATCATATGTGGTGATTTTATGAAAAAAGTGTTAATAACAGGCGGTGCAACGGGGATAGGTAAGGCTGCGGCACTGCTTTTTAAAGAAAAAGGCTATGATGTGTTTATAACCTATAATCATACCAAGCCTGATTATGACGGCATTACTGCAGTGAAATGCAATCTTGAAAGCTGTGACGAGATAAATATACTTTTTGACAGCATCGGTGATATGGACGTGCTTGTCAATAATGCAGGTGTAAGCCTTGTAAAAATGATTAATGATACTACTGAAGAGGAATATGATATTGTCAGTGATGTGAATGCAAAATCCTATTTTTTCTGCTCAAAGCAGGCAGTTAAGTCAATGATAAAAAAGCATAGGGGAGCAATCATCAATGTGTCCTCAATGTGGGGACAGCTTGGTGCTTCCTGCGAGGTAGCGTATTCAATGAGCAAGGCTGCTGTTATCGGACTTACCAAAGCACTTTCTCAGGAGCTTGCACCAAGCGGTATAACCGTTAACTGCGTTTCTCCCGGAATTATTGATACACGTATGAACAGTCAGTTCAATAAGGCTGAGCTGGAAAATGAGGTACCTGTCGGCAGGCTCGGTACACCTGATGAGGTGGCAAAGGCAATCCTGTTTTTTGCTGAAAATGATTATGTTACAGGGCAGGTGCTTGGTGTAAACGGCGGTATAGTATAATTAAATCTTTTTAAATTTTTGGACGGTAAACTTCTTTCTGTAATAGAAAGAAGTTTATTTTTATGCAGTTAACAGTTTTTTATTGCATTTTGAATCTTTTGTGGTATCATAAGAATGGGCAGAATCAGTGCTCTTTAGGCAATAGAGAGTTCGGATTATTCTCTATTGCCTACTGTCGGATATAATTGCGGACAATTCGGCAGTAAAATTTTCAGCTATGGAGACTACTATGAAAAAAATGACAAGAAAAACCAAGATAATATGCACATTGGGTCCTGCAACAGACAATCCTGATGTGCTTGAAAAAATGATGCTTGCAGGTCTTGATGTGGCAAGATTTAATTTCAGTCACGGTTCTTATGAGGACCATACCAAAAGACTTGAAGAGCTGGTGGCACTCAGGGATAAGCTTTCACTGCCTGTTGCTACTTTGCTTGATACAAAAGGGCCAGAAATCCGTCTCGGTGATTTTGAAAATCCTGACGGAGTGGAAATCAAGGCAGGGGACAAGTATGTTCTCACCACTAAGGAATGTCTGGGAAATAGTGAAAGATGCTGTATTAACTATGATGGACTTGCAGGCGATGTGAAAAAAGGTACAACGATACTGATTAATGACGGTCTTGTTTCAATGACAGTTGACGGTGTAAGCGGTTCGGATATCAGCTGTACTGTTGTTGACGGCGGACTCCTTACCAATCATAAAGGCGTAAATGTTCCCGGTGTTGAGCTTAAAATGCCTTACCTTTCAGCAAGAGATATGGCTGATTTGCAGTACGGTAAGGACCATGATTTCGATTTTCTTGCTGCATCCTTTGTACGCAGTGCAACCGATATTACTATCCTTCGCAACTATACTGAGGCTATCGGCTGGAAGAATGTAAAAATTATTGCGAAGATTGAAAACGCACAGGGTGTAGATAATATTGATGATATTATTGCAGTGTCTGACGGTATTATGGTAGCACGCGGTGATATGGGTGTTGAAATCCATTTTGAGCGTATACCTTCTATTCAGAAGATGATTATTAAAAAGGTCTACGAGGCAGGTAAGATTGTTGTTACTGCCACACAGATGCTTGAATCCATGATTAATAATCCGCGTCCCACAAGAGCAGAAATTACAGACGTTGCCAATGCAATTTACGACGGCACAAGTGCTATTATGCTTTCAGGCGAATCTGCTGTGGGCAAGCACCCTGTTGAGGCTGTTGAAACAATGGCGACAATTGCGGTAACAACCGAACAGGATATTGACTATATCAAACGCTTTAATAAGTTTTACCCACAGAGCGGTGCAAAGGACATTACATCGGCAATCAGTCACGCTACGGTTACCACTGCCCACGACCTGAATGCATCTGCAATTATTACGGTTACGAAGAGCGGAACAACTGCACGTATGATTTCAAAGTTTAGACCGTTTATTAATATTGTCGGTGCAACGATTGATGATAAGGTATGGCGTCAGCTTAATCTGAGCTGGGGCGTTACACCTGTAAAATGTGATATTAAGAATAATACGGATGCGCTTTTTGACCATGCTGTTGAGGTTTCGGAAAAGGCAGGTATTATTAAAAAGGGCGAAACGGTTGTTATCACAGCAGGTATTCCGCTGGGTATTTCAGGTACTACGAATATGCTGAAGGTACAAGAGGTTAATGTATAATATAAAATTTTTGAAATATAATGACAGTGAATATGCAAAGGTCAAGGCTATACGTACTGCTGTTTTCACAAATGAACAGGGTGCAGATGCCGACTGTGAGTTTGACAGCTATGAAAACAGTGCTGATTTCCTTTTGCTGTATGATAGCGGACAAGCAGTTGCAACATCACGCGTTATTAAAAATGAAAAAGGATATAAAATCGGCAGAATCGCTGTTTTAAAGGAATACAGAGGAAAAGGCTACGGTGCAGTAATTGTATGTGCCGTAACAGAAAAGGCTTTTGAAAACGGTGCTGATAAGGTATATGTTGATGCACAGAATCATGCTGTGCCATTTTATGAGAAACTTGGTTTTACTGTAATTGGTGAAGAACTGATTGACAGGGGACTGGTGCACACTCCGATGATAATTGAAAAGGAAAAATACTATGGCAGCTAAAAAAAATAACAAAGGCTACACAGCCGTAATTATCGTTCTTGTAATTGTGCTTGCTGCGGTTGCAGGATTTTTTGGTTACAGTTATGTACAGAATGATGTAAACGGCAACAGAAACAGAAAATCGGAAAATACGATTTATATTTCCGATTCTTCGTCTCAGTATGACGTTGGGCAAAAGCTTTTGGCTGGAGAAATCATTAACAGTGATACCATTTGGGACTACTGGATGAATAAGCATTATCCTGATTTTAAATATCCTGCCGGCGAATATTATCTGAACTCCTCGATGAGCTATGAGGAAATCGCAAAAGCACTGGAGACTCCGGATATTTCCCATAAGACAATATCTGTATGTATACCCGAGGGCTATAATATTTTTGATATTGCAACAGCTCTGGAAGAGAATGGCATCTGCTCAGGTCAGGAATTCCTCAATGCCTGCAAAACGAAAGAAAATTATGATTACTCCTTTATCAGTGAAATCCCTGACAGTGATACAATTGCTTATCCTTTAGAGGGTTTCCTGTTCCCTGCAACTTATGATATGGAGGAGAACACAGATGCTGCTGAGGTTGTTAATCAGATGCTCAGAGCCTTTGCTGACCGCATATCCGAGAATTGGAGGACCTATTGCAGCGAAAATGATATGTCTCTTTATGAGCTTGTTACCCTTGCTTCTGTTGTTGAGAAGGAGACTTTGGGAGAGGGTGTAGCTGAGAATATTTCATCTGTATTTATAAACAGACTGAACAAAGGACATCAGCTCCAGTCCGATGTTACAATTGATTATGGAAATGCACTGCGTTCAAACGGATTTGATGATAATGTTGTGACATCCTATAACACTTATAAGTGTGCGGCACTTCCAAGCGGTCCGATTTGTAATCCGGGTGTTGCAAATATCAATGCCGTTGTGAATCATAATGATACGGATTATTTTTATTTCTTCTCCTATAACAATGGTGCAGATTTCTTCTTTACCGACAGTTATGAGGCGTTTTCTTCAAAGTGGGAGGAATTAAAGCACACCAATACAAATTGATTTGCCGTTGTTTTCAGCTTGATTATCAATGCTGATTTGAATACGGGTAAGGAGGATAGTGTGAAAAGTCACACTATATCAAATTATATTGCCATCAAAATTTGCCTACGGCATAATTTTGAT
>UQVI01000061.1 GCA_900544515.1 uncultured Oscillospiraceae bacterium
CGCCTTAGTCTCGTGGGCTCGGAGATGTGTATAAGAGACAGCGTCTAAAGAGGTATGTGAATGTATAAAAAACGGAATACTCCAAAGCTGTGAGGCAGAAATTACCACCCTTCCATTTGCTGACGGCGGTGAAGGTTTCGCAGAATGTTTAAGTAGTATATGTAATGGTGAAACACTTTACACCGACTGTACTGACCTATACGGAAAGCATATGAAAGGACACATATTTACATATGATAAAACCGCAGTAATTGAGTGTGCCACTGCCAGCAGAATACAAAAGAAAAAAGATGTAATGAACGCTACCTCATACGGTACAGGTGAGCTGATAAAATTCGCTGTATCAAAGGGTTTTCGCAATATTATTCTCGGTCTTGGAGGCAGCGGATGCTGTGACGGAGGAATAGGTGCACTGTCTGCACTCGGCATTAAATTTCTTGACATTTACGGGGAAATAATTGAACACCCCTGCGGAAAAGATATGGAGAATGTTTACGGAATAAAATTCTCCGATTACGTAAAGGATATTAACTTTACATTTGCTTGCGATGTGATGAACCCGTACTTTGGAAAAAACGGTGCAGCATATATATTCGCACCTCAGAAAGGTGCTTCATCAAATGATGTTATCAAGCTCGATAACGGACTGAAAATGGTCAATGCTTTTCTTCCTAAGGATATAAGCAAAGTAAAAGGTGCCGGTGCAGCAGGAGGAATATGCGGCAGCCTGTACTCAGTATACGGTGGCAAAATAAAAAGCGGCTTTGAGATACTTTCGCAAGCATATGAGCTTGAGAAAAAAATATCGGAGGCTGACATCGTTATCACAGGTGAAGGAAAAACAGACAAGCAAACACTGATGGGAAAGCTCCCTTTCAAGATAAATGAACTTTGCAGAAAATTCGACAAAAAATGCATAGTCATCAGTGGCACAATAGACAATGTCAGATTAGGCAATAAAATGATCAGCCTTGTAGATGAAGATATAACATTGGAATATGCACTAAAAAATCCACGTGAAATACTTACAAATAAATCCAAATATATCTTGCAATAATATTATTTTAAATATATAATAAATTAGTAACTATAAAAATATATACGAGGAGACATAAAATGAAAGTAAGAATTCCTAAGCACAGAGAATTTTTAATCAAATTTGAAGATGGTTATGCACAGGAGGCTGAGGCATGGGAAGCCCTGAACCAAATCGTCAAGGACTATTCTGTTGACGGCAAAAGTGTTTATACTGAAACCTTTATTGAGGATAACGAAGACAAGGTAAAGGCTCTTCAGGAAAAATATGAATTCACCTATGAAATAATTGAGAAATAAGGATTGTTACGATGGAAAAAAAGAAAGCTTATGTTGTTTCAACTGCCCACCTGGATACAGTGTGGAGATGGACAATTGCAGAAACCATTAATGAATACATACCGGATACTCTTTCAAAGAATTTTGATTTAATTGAAAAATACCCTCACTATCGTTTTAATTTTGAAGGTGCAAAACGATATGAACTTATTGAAGAGTTTTATCCAAGAGCATTTGAAATCATAAAGAAATATGTTAAAGAAGGCAAGTGGTGCATCTCCGGCACAGGCTATGAAAGCGGCGATGTAAACATCCCTTCACCTGAAGCAATATTCAGAAATCTGCTTCTCGGTAATAACTATTTCAAGGAGAAATTCGGCACAACCTCAAAGGATATGTTTTTGCCGGACTGCTTTGGATTCGGATGGGCTCTTCCGTCGATTATCAATCACGCAGGTCTTAAAGGATTTACTACGCAGAAGCTTTCCTGGGGAAGTGCCTATGGTCTGCCTTTTGATCTCGGAGTATGGAAAGGTCCTGACAACAACAGGATTTTTGTAAGTCTTAATGCGAAATCCTACAGATATAAATTTTCCGGTGATATCAGAGCGGATATCAGTGTCATTGACCGAATTGCCGATAACTATTCAAACGGTCATCTCCCTTGGGCGAACCACCTTTACGGAACAGGAGACTGGGGCGGTGCACCTACTGAAGAAAGTGTTCATGCAGTTGAAGAAAGCATTGCAAAAAACAATGATGATTTTGAAATCATATCAGCAAGCTCAGACCAGATATTCATGGATATGGATAAGCTTTCAAAAGAGGAAAAGGAATTACTGCCTGAATGGAATAATGAACTTATTATGACCAGTCACGGTGCAGGAACCTATACATCTCGCACAATGAGCAAGTACCTTAACAGGCAATGTGAACGTATTGCAAACTGCACTGAAAAAGCCTGTGCCTTTTCAACCTCTATCGGTGCTTATAATTATCCGAAGTATAATCTGAATCAGGCCTGGAAGAGAATGCTCCAGCATCAGTTCCACGATGATATTACAGGTACATCCGTAATGGATGTATATAATACCGCCTGGTCTGATTATAATCTTTCTATTTCGCAGTTTACATCTGAGTATGTTGGTGCAAGCAAAAGGATTATCAATGAGCTCGATACAAGCTGGGTTGATGAAAAAAGCAATATCCTTGTGATTAATAATCCTACACAGTATATGGTTAAGCGTACAGTAGAGGCGCACATCAAAATGACAAGAAATTGCACCAATGTTACCGTTTCAGATAAAAAAGGAAATTCCGTTCCTGTGCAGGTTATTCACAAAAACGGTAAAAAGCTCACAATACTGCTGACTGTTGAAATTGAACCATTTGGCTATAAGGTGTTCGAGGTCAAGAGATTCAATGCACCTTACTATGTCGGTCATACGAATCCTGAGCTCAAAGCCACAAATCATTCACTCGAAAATGAAAAATACAGATTGCTTTTCAACAAAAACGGTGATATTGCACGTCTTTACGATAAAAAATTAAAGAGAAATATAATTGACTCCCCTATCAAGATGGCACTCCTTCACGATACAGGATCACTGGCATATCCAAGCTGGGAAATCACTAAAGAAGATATTGACAGAGAGCCTTACTGCTATGCCAATACACCGGTATTTACATTAGTTGAGAGCGGACCTGTAAGAGCAACTATCAAGGTTGTACGTGAGGCAGAATATTCAACTATCACTCAGCTGGTATCCCTTTCAGCAGGCAGTGAATATGTTGAGGTAAAAAACATTGTCGACTGGAAAACAAGACGAACAATGTTAAAAGCAACCTTCCCTGTTGCAGCTCACAACAAGAAGGCAACATACGACTTAGGTCTCGGTGTTATTGAAAGAGAAACAAACACAGATAACCTCTACGAGGTACCGGCACAGAAATGGGCTGACTTAACCGATGAAAGCGGTGAATTTGGTGTTTCCATCTTCTCTGACAGTAAATATGGCTGGGATAAGCCAAACAACAACACGCTGAGATTAACCTGTATTCATACACCTGCAGGAGCCTTCACGAAAGAAACACGACAGGACTTGCAGGATCTTGGAAGAAATGTATTCTCCTTTGCCATTTACAGCCACGCAAACGGATTTGAAAACGGCACACAGAAATACAGTGAGATATATGAAAATCCTTATCTGAGTTTATGCACAGATTATAGAAATACACGTTCGTTAAAGGACAGTGTTTCTTTCTGTCAGATAAGCAATGAAAATGTAATTATCAGAGCAATCAAAATGGCTGAGGATGATGAAGACTGCTTTATCATAAGAGTGAATGAAGCAATAGGTAAGGAACAGCGCAATGTGTCACTGAAGATGCTTGGTGAAATCGGCGAAGCACAAAAATGCAACGCACTTGAGGAGCCTATCGATAAACAAAAAGTAACTAACGGCAGAATCCGATTTAATATGAAGCCTTTTGAAGTTAAAACCTTCAGAATAAAATATAAGGAAAAGGCTGAAAAAATTCCGAGTGAACGTTACGAAACAATTGAGCTTCCATACAATGCACAGGGCTTTACTCCTGACAACAGCATGAGACATGTTATTTTACAAGGCAGCGGATTCTCTCTTCCCAAAGAACAGATTAATTCCTCTTACTATATGGGTGGAATCGGCTACAAATTCCAGGAGGATCCAAACAGCAGAAACGATGTACTCGTTTGTCGCGGCCAAAAAATCAAATTGCCTCAATGTACAAGAGTATACTTCATTGCCGGATCAACAGCAGGCGAACAAGAGATACGCATTAGCTATGACAAAAAAAGCGTTCCGTTCATAATCAGACCGATTGATCAGCCAATGAACAAATGGGATATGGCCGGATTTCATCAAACAGCAGATATTGATGAAAAAGCAGAATTCGGCTATGAGTTTACACACGTACATCACCCTGAAGGAAATATTCCTAAAAAGGTACAGTTTTACTTATACAGTATCAGAATACTTACCGATCAGCCTGTTACTCTGACTCTGCCTGAAAACAATCGAGTAGTTATCCTTGCAATGACTGCTATAAAGGAAAGATATGAAAGTGAGCTTGCAACCAAAGTATTTGATGCTGTTGAACCGGAGTATGATTTCTACGAGGACATTCCTCCTATTGATAAAATAATTGATAAAAGCAGTTTTGTCACAATGAGAGCCGGTAAAATTCAGGATCAAATGAATTCCGGAAAAGGCAAAGGCTTTAAACGTGATAATATCATTACAAATATTATCCGTTCGTATACCAAAAGTGAATGGTAATCAATAAATATACACAATATACAAGAAAGCGCATATACAAAACTGTATATGCGCTTTTATTTTATATGTAAATGTAAACAGCTTTACAAATCCATTTTGTTAAAATCATTGTGGAAAACTGTGTTCAAAATGTTGAAAAGTCAATTTTTTATAAATTATTTCGCTGAAAACTCTGTTAAAAATGTTAAAAATGTAAAGGCTTTAACTTGCATTCAACAAATTATTAAACTTTTTTATTTTATGAAAAGAAATTCAGTTTTTTATCAAAATGAATGAATGTATAAAAATAACCCACATTTCATCTTTCGGAAATGCGGGTTATATGTAAATCATTCTAATTATTTCTTAAAGAAATTAACGATATCTGAAAAAGCATCATCATCGCTGTTTGTAAAGCTTGATGCAGCAGCAGTTGTTGCAGCAGCAATTGGCTGTGGAGGAGCAACCTCATTATTAGCAGTTACAGACTTAATCTGTCCTGAAGGGCCATCCTCACCAAAGCGAGTAGCGATAACAGTTATAATCATTTCATCCTCAAGGTTCTCATCAAAATTAGCACCCCAGATGATTTCACAATCAGGATGAACTGCGTCAGTAACGATCTGAGAAGCAATTGTGATTTCCTCAAGTCCGATATCAGTTGATGCTGTAATGTTCAAAAGAACGCCGCGAGCGCCGTCAATAGATGTATTAAGAAGCGGAGAAGAAATAGCCTGCTGAGCAGCAACCTCTGCTTTATCCTTACCCTTTGCACGACCAACACCCATATGAGCAAAGCCGGCATCCTTCATAATCTCTGTAACATCGGCAAAGTCTGAGTTTACAAGACCAGTTGCATTAACAAGGTCTGAAATGGACTGAACACCCTGACGGAGAACATCATTAGCAATCTCAAAAGCATTAAGAAGCGTAATCTTTTCTGTAGTAACTTCCTTGAGTCTTTCATTAGGAATAACCATAATTGAATCAACATTTTTTGCAAGCTCTTCAATACCGGCTGAAGCCTGATTCATACGACGCTTACCTTCAAATGCAAACGGTGTTGTAACAACACCAACAGTAAGAATACCCATATCCTTAGCGATTTTAGCAACATAAGGAGCAGCACCGGTACCTGTTCCGCCGCCCATACCTGCAGTAATAAATACCATATCTGCACCGGTAAGAACGTCTGTAAGAGCTTCCTTGCTCTCCTCAGCGGCACGAGCACCAACCTCAGGCTTAGCACCTGCGCCCATACCCTTTGTTACCTTTTCACCAATAAGAATTTTATGTGTTGCTGTTGATTTTGCAAGAGCAGGCTTATCTGAGTTTACTGCCACAAATTCAACATCCTGAATATTACAATGTACCATGCGGTTTACGGCATTTCCACCGCCGCCGCCTACACCAACAACTTTAATCTGAACTACCTTTGAATCATCTGTATCAATTTCGTAACGTCCCATTATCTAATTCTCCTTGTTTTTAATCTAAATCGCTAATCGATTTGCTACATTTCCTATTGTAACAACATTGTAATCTTTTTGCAATACTTTTTTATGATATTTTTCAAGTTTTTTGACAATCTTTTTTTATAAAATTCAAATAGGTTTATACATAGTGCACAATTATACACAATAGTCTATAAAATCGACAAGTTATTTTCTTTACGGCTATTTTTCTGTAAAGTATAAAGACTTGCCACCAGTAATTGTCATAACACCCTTTGCATTCGGATTTGACTGATTAAGCTTTTCACAAGCAGTGAGACCCTGATAAATCTTATTTTCAAGGTCATCACAGGTTCCAAGCTTAAATTCAATACGTTTGTCATAAACAACATAATTATCACTTATATTGTTACTGTAGATAGATGTAATTTCATCAAACTTATTTTCTTTCACAACCTGTGAGAGCTGTGTGAGGCATTTCCCTATATCTTTGTTTTTAAAAGCTATTGTTCTGCCGGGAACTGCATTTTCAATATCCGCTTTACTGATGGATATACCCTTTGCTTTTTTAGCCTTATTTTCAAGGACTTTAAAATTATCATCAAGCAGAATAAAGGTTTTATCCTTGTTTTTTATGGAATAAGCCGGCGTTGCTTCCGTTATCTTAATTTCTATGGTGTATGGTAATTTTCTTGTTATTTCTGCATTATATATATAAGGGAGATTCTGCTCAAGCATCTGCTTTGCAGTATCCGTGTCAGACAAGAAAAGATTTTCGCCCTTATCTATTGTACACTGCGCAAGTATTTCATCTTTGTCGTAAATTTTATTTCCGCTGATATTTATGGTATCAACATGGAAAAATACTGTAAGAGATAAAACCGTACCAACTGCCACAAATGAAATGATTACAGCAAGCCAGATCATTACTTTTCTGAAAGTATTTCTTTTCTTTCGCTTTTTATTATCCTTTTGTCTTTTCTCAGCTCTTGTCAGATTTTGTCTGCTATTTTTTGAACTGCGTTTAGTTCTTTGACCGCGATTTGTCTTTTCATATAAATCAGATTGCTGTCTCGGATCTCTGTAAATTTTTGGCGGATCGAGACCAAGATTATATAAATTGCGGTCTTCAGCTGACTCAGGTCGCTGTTTCCTTTTCGATGCACTTTTTTTCTGAGACTTCTTCATATTTTATCCTCTTAATGTCAGCACCTAATTGCTCCAAATTATTTTCCAGTTTTGCATATCCTCTGTCAATATGCTCAATTGAATGTATCGTTGTCGTTCCCTGTGCTGTCAGTCCTGCTATAACAAGAGCAGCTCCGCCGCGAAGATCAGTGGCATATACATCTGCACCGTGAAGTTCCTTTACTCCGTTTATCACCGCCATCTGCTCATCTACAGCTATATCAGCACCAAAGCGGTTAAGCTGGCTTACAAATCTGAACCTGTTTTCAAAAATATTTTCCTTTATAACCGATGTGCCCTTAGCCACAGACAAGGCTGCGGTCACAGGAGACTGAGAATCAGTAGGAAAAGCAGGAAACGGCATAGTCTTTATCATTTTTACACGTCTTAACCTTTTTGGTGCTGATATTCTCAGGCTGTTTCTGTCGAGATAAAGCCTGCATCCCATTTCATTGAACACAGGAAAAACCGGAGACAAATGCGTAGGTCTGATATCATTTATTACAATCTCACCGCCTGTAACAGCACAGGCACACATATAGGTTGAAGCAAGAATTCTGTCAGGAATTATTTTATGTTCGCAGGAATGAAGTGACTCAACGCCTTCAATTTCAATTGTGCTTTCCCCTGCTCCGTAAATTCTTGCACCGCATTTATTAAGAAATTCAGCAAGATCACATATTTCAGGCTCTCTTGCAGGATTGATAATCGTCGTTCTGCCCTTTGATATTGCGGCTGCTATCATAATATTTTCCGTCGCACCTACTGAAGCAAACGGCAGAATAATCTTTGCACCTGTAAGATGCTCTGCACAGCAGGTAATGGATGAGCCGTTTTCCTTGATAACAGCACCAAGACTTTTAAGTGCTTTTATATGCATATCCACAGGGCGTGTACCTATATCACACCCACCGGGAAGATAAATGGATGCACAGCCTGTTCTTGAAATCAAAGCACCTAAGAATAAAATAGATGAACGCATTGTACGCATAACATTTTCATCTATCTTTGATGCTGTAATATTTTCGGCATTAATTACAACTGTATCTCCCTGACGATTTATGGTACAACCTAAATCCTCAAGGATTTTCAGGGTCGTTTTTACATCACTTAAATCCGGACAATTATGTATTACGCTTTCGCCTTTCACCAAAATTGCTGCACATAATATTGGCAAAGCCGAGTTTTTTGCACCGTGAAGTGTCACCTCACCGCTCAACTTATTCTGTCCGTTAATCTTTAATATTTCCATTCAATCACCTCTGCATCTTATGGAAATAAGGAAAATCCTTATCACCATATATCATATGCAACGGTGATTTTTTTGCTATTTATTCAAAATCATTCGCTGATCTCTTCTTACTGAGCAAGCTCAAGAATGATGGATGCAATACGCTCACGTGAATCCGTAATTGCCATAGCCTTTGCATTCTTTTCAACTGCTTTAAGCTTTTCATTATCGGATAACAGTTCATCAATTTTATCACTGAGCACCTCTGAGGTTAAATCCTTTTCCTCAATAACAAAGCCCGCATTTCTGTTCACCAGTGCCATAGCATTATGGAACTGATGGTTTTCAGCAACATAAGGAGACGGAATCAGAATTGAAGCTTTACCCATTGCTTCTATTTCTGAAAGAGAGGAGGCACCAGCTCTGCCGACTACAAGGTCCGCAGCAGCCATACATACATCCATATTATCAATGTACTGTCTTACTTCAACTGTTCCCTTTTTTCCGTTGACAAAGCCCTGCTCTTCAAACTCAGTAAGGAATTCAGTGCCGTTTGTACCGACTGAATGAATATGGCAGTATTTTCCGCTGTCCGCACTGCTTAAAAGTATATCAAACATGGCATCATTAAGCGGCTTTGCACCCAGCGAACCACCGAAGGAAAGCACAAGATACTTATCATCAGCTATACCGAGCTCTGCTCTTGCCATATCCCTGTCTGCCTTTAAAAGTGCACCGCGAACAGGGAGACCTGTTACTGCCACATCGTTCTTAGGCTCAAGATGTTTTTTTGCATCCTCAACAGTAAGCATAACCCTGTCAACCTCTTTGGCAAGCGTTTTATTTGTTATGCCCGGAAAAGCATTCTGCTCGTGAATACAGGTTGGTATACCCATTTTTACTGCAGTCTGCAGCACAGGACCGGATACATATCCGCCAAAGCCGACAACCACATCCGGATTGAATTCACTGATAATTTTCTTGCTTTCACCTGATGATTTCATAATTCTGAAAACCGTTTTAACATTATGTACAATGGACTTAGGCGACAAGGAACGCTTAAATCCCGAAATATCAATTGTCTTAAAATCAAATCCTGCATCAGGAACAAGTCTTGATTCCATATGATCCGCTGTTCCTATGAAAAGGATTTGAGTATCCTTTACAGTTTCTCTTATATAAGAGGCTACGGCAAGTGCCGGATTAATATGTCCTGCCGTACCACCTGTTGCAAATAAAATTCTCATACTCTTTCTCCATCTAAATCTTTTTTTGGCTCGCTTTACGCGATACAGATAAAACGACTCCGATTTCAAATAACAGCATCATCATCGCTGTACCGCCGTAGGAGAAGAACGGAAGTGCAATACCTGTATTCGGAATGGTGTCTGTAACAACCATTATGTTGAATCCAACCTGAATACCAATCTGGGAAACAATACCGATAACCAGAAGTGCACCGAATCTATCGTGACATCTTGCTGCGATAATGAATCCTCTGACAACAAGAGCACCAAAAAGAAGAATGATTACCGCTGCTCCGATGAAGCCCAGCTCTTCACATACAATTGAAAAAATAAAGTCGTTCTGCGGCTCGGAAA
>UQVI01000062.1 GCA_900544515.1 uncultured Oscillospiraceae bacterium
GGAATGTAATGAATTCAGAATAACTGTGTCGGGGTCAATGTAAAGTATCCGCTCAACGGACTCCGGCAGGTAAAGAGGAGCAAAGATGCGGTAGTAGGTTTCCTTTGTTATACGGCTTTTGGTCGGAGCATTTTCAAATAAAGAATCATCAAGCTTTATCGGATACACCTCCGAATCTGAATTGCTGAGTGCGAATTTTATCTGTCTGAAATCCTGTTCAGTGAGTGAGGAGTGGGCAACATAAAGATTTATACATTCTTTTCTGTTGTTTTCTGCAAGGGAACGCAGCATTGCGCACAGGGGATAAATATATCCGCTGTCAAGAGTTACCAATAGATTCATCATAGTATCACCTTTTTTCAATTTGTCCTTATTTTATTTTTTTAATCTTACAGCTTTGTGACAGCCGACCTTACATTTGTGTCACTCTTTGTCGTTTGAATCTATTAAACCCTATGAAATTAAAAACACGGAAAAGAAAAAGTAAAAATACGGTAAAGATGAAATAATAGACACTAAGCTATTTTTTTGTTCGTTGACTTTGATGTAAAAATATGGTATAATTCAAAGCGTTCGAGGGAGTAATTCCGCGCAGGTATTTCATAGCGTGAATTAAATCAACATCATGCTGTTACAGCTGGTTTAATTTTTAAAGAATGAGACTCGTACATAGTGGGAAAGCTATGTACGGGTTATTTTTATTTTATCGGTATATTTAGTTAATAATTAGGTAATATGAGGGCTTTTCCTCTTTGAATTTTTTAAATATTACATACAGCGAAAGGAGAATTCTGATGAAGGAATATTTAAAAAAAGTTTCTCAGGTTTATGATGAGGTTAAATCAGACGATAATGGTTTGTCCTCTTCGGAGGCTTCGGCAAGGCTTGAGAAAAATGGTAAAAACAAGTTGGCAGAGGGTAAAAAGGAATCCCTTATCCATAAGTTTTTAAAGCAATTTGCCGATCCTATGATTATCATTCTTATTGTTGCAGCGGTTATTTCTGCCGTTACGGCGGCAATAGGCGGCGAGGGCTTTGCAGATGTATTTATTATTATGTTTGTAGTTATCCTCAATGCCGTGCTCGGTGTATGGCAGGAAAGCAAGGCAGAGGAGGCAATTGCTGCATTGCAGGAAATTGCGGCGGCAACATCAAAGGTTATCCGTGACGGCAAGCTTACAGATATTAAATCAGAGGATTTGGTAATCGGTGACGTTGTTGTGCTTGAGGCAGGTGACAGTGTTCCTGCTGACTGCCGCATCATTTCTTCTGCATCAATGAAGATTGAAGAGGCTGCACTTACCGGCGAGTCAGTACCGGTTAATAAGCAGGTTGATGAAATTGATCCGCTGGGCAGTGATGATGTTCCGCTCGGTGACAGAAAGAATATGTGCTATATGGGCTCAAATGTTGTTTACGGTCACGGCAAGGCTGTGGTTGTTGCAACAGGTATGGATACCGAAATGGGTAAAATTGCCGATGCACTTGCAACTGCTGAGGAGGGACAGACACCGCTTCAGCTCAAGCTGAATCAGCTTTCAAAAATCCTTTCCATTTTAGTTCTCGGCATCTGTGTATTTATTTTCGCATTTGATATCATCCGTGCATTTGTTGTTGGTGATACTGTTAACTTCAATTCTGTTCTTGATACCTTTATGGTAGCTGTTTCACTTGCAGTTGCCGCTATTCCTGAGGGACTTGCAGCCGTTGTTACAATCGTGCTTTCAATCGGTGTAACAAAGATGAGTAAGCAGAATGCGGTTATCCGCCAGCTTACTGCAGTTGAAACTCTCGGCTGTACACAGATTATCTGCTCAGATAAAACAGGTACGCTCACACAGAACAAGATGACAGTTGTTGAGTATAAGGGCAGTGACGAAAAACTTCTTGCGTCTGCAATGGCTCTTTGCTGCGATGCTGAGCTGCAGGATGACGGCACAATCAAGGGTGAGCCTACAGAGGCTGCACTTGTAGCTTATGCAAACAAGCTTGGAATGCCTAAGTACGACTTGGAAAAATCCTTCCCAAGAGTTATGGAAGCACCGTTTGACTCTATGAGAAAAATGATGTCCACTGTTCATAAGACGGATAACGGCTTTGTTCAGTATACAAAGGGTGCACCTGACGTTGTTCTTTCACGCTGTACCTCCTACTATGAGGACGGCAAGTCCGTACCTATGACCGATGAAAAGAGACAGGAAATCACAGCGGCTAATAAGGAAATGGCTGATAAGGCACTTCGTGTTCTCTGCTGTGCTATGAGAATTTATAAGAATAAGCCTGAAAGTGAAGAGGCTGAGGCTCTTGAGCAGGAGCTCTGCTATGTCGGTTTAACTGGTATGATTGACCCTGTACGTCCTGAGGTTGTTGATGCAATCAAGGAATGCCGTGCAGCAGGTATCAGACCGATTATGATTACAGGTGACCATAAGGATACCGCTGTTGCCATTGCTAAGGATCTCGGTATTATTGAGGATGCAAGCGGTGCAATCACAGGCGCTGAGCTGAATAAGATAAGCGACGAGGACCTGATGACAGAGATTGAAAAGTATTCCGTTTATGCACGTGTTCAGCCTGAGCATAAGGTAAGAATCGTTAAGACCTGGAAAGCAAAGGGTAAAATTACCGCAATGACCGGTGACGGTGTTAACGATGCTCCGTCTATTAAAAATGCGGATATCGGTGTCGGTATGGGTATCACAGGTACTGACGTAACAAAGAATGTTGCTGATATGGTGCTTGCTGATGATAACTTTGCCACAATCGTTTCTGCAGTTGCGGAGGGCAGAAGAATTTATGATAACATCAGAAATTCCATTCAGTTCCTGCTTTCATCAAACCTTTCAGAGGTTGTTTCTATTTTCGTAGCAACGCTTATGGGCTTCACAATCTTTGAGCCTGTTCATCTTCTCTGGATTAACCTTATCACCGACTGTCTGCCTGCACTTGCACTCGGTCTTGAAAAGGGCGAAAAGGATATTATGAGACGTGCTCCACGTAATTCAAAGGATGGTATTTTCGCAGGCGGTATGGGCTTTGACGTTTTATATCAGGGCTTAATGGTAACACTTGTTACACTCCTTGCTTATTTCTTCGGTACAAATCAGCTTGGTGTAACTCTGGCTCACGGCACACCTGAGATTGTTCATCAGAATGGTATGACAATGGCATTCTTAACCCTTGCTATGGCTGAGATTTTCCATTCCTTCAATATGCGTTCACGCCGTCAGTCAATCGCAAAAATGGGCAGCATCAACTGGTATCTTGTGGGTGCAATGGTATTAAGCCTTGTGCTTTCAACTGCAGTTATCTATATCCCATTCCTCGCAGAAGCATTTGACTTTGCACACATCAGCCTGACGGAATACGGTATTTCACTTGCACTTGCTATCTGCGTAATTCCGATTGTTGAGATTGTAAAGGCAATTCAAAGAGCAATTAAAAAATAATTAAGTGCGTCAGGGAATTTATTATGTCACTATTAAAAACAAATTATGAAATTGAAGTTGATAAAAGTGTCAGTGATACAAAAGCTTTGTTTGAAACTTATTTTAAGGATATGGCAAAGAAAGGCTATTCAATGAGTACCGTTGTTCTGAATCCGGATTACGGAAGAAAGAAGTTTACCGGTACTTTGGACAGCGATGGTGTCTATAACGCAAGACTGATTGTATCGCGTGAAACCGATGAATTTTATAAAAGCGCGCCTGTAAACAAAATCAGTTTTGCAGGAAACGACAGCCATACAAGAGTAAATGTTTCTGTTGAAACAGCGAAATATGCAGTGCTTTTTGCAGTTCTTCTGCTGGTATCGGTGATTGTGTCAGCGTTGGTAATTGCATATGCGGTTATTATCGGATATTCCTTTCTTATTCCGATTGCTGTTGCACTGATATTAATTGTACTGAGCTGTGTTCCGCTGGCTATAGCAAGGCATCGTGTAAATGCAGCGAAGGAAGAATTGATTTACATTTTTAAATATTCAGATAAATAATAAACGGAAAACAACCTGACTTTTGTCAGGTTGTTTCAGTCTGTAGAAAAAAGCACCTCAATGAAGAGGTGCTTTTTCTGAGAATCATTATTTTGCAAGGGGAAGTTTTGCTTTAGCTTTGAACAGATCGCCGTCGATTATAATCTCAAGGTCGCCGTTCTGTGCCTTGCAGAGTTCCTTTGCAATGGAAAGTCCGAGTCCGTTTCCCTCCTGATTACGTGACTTGTCACCGCGTACAAAGCGTTCTGTCAGCTCATCAGGTGATATGTCGAGAGGCTGAGCGGAAACATTTTTGATTTCAAATATTCCCATTCCCCTTTCCTCATAAACATTCACATAAACACGTGAGGCTTTTGCACTGTACTTTCTTGCATTTGAAAGAAGATTTTCGATTACTCTGAAGGATTTTGGTCCGTCAGCAAAAATTACAGAAGGGTTATTATTTTCTTTGACTATAAGTTCAAGTCCGGCCTTTTCAAAATCAGGCTGTGCATCAACTGTTGCCTGTAAGCATAGTTCGTACAGATTGAGATTTGAACAGTTAACCGTAATATTTCCCGATGTGACTTTTGATGCCTCAATCAAATCCTCGATAAGCCTTTTCAGCTTAGCGCCTCTTGATTCAAGAACCTTGATATATTCCTGTGCCTTTTCATCCTGTATATCACATTTTGAAAGCAGGTCAACATATGTGATAATAGATGTAAGCGGAGTTTTTAAATCGTGGGAAACATTTGTGATAAGCTCCGTTTTAAGTCGTTCATCCTTGACTGCTTTTGCTACTGCTTGCTGAAGCTGAGCGTTGGTGTATCTCATTGCTTCTGCAAGAGTCCTCAGCGATTTCGGAAGTGTATTAAAATCAAGGCTGATGTCCTCGTGGTTTGCCGCAGCTGTAATAATCATATCAAGCTTTCTGATATAGCTGAGGAATTTAATGAAAAGGAAAATATTGATTCCCAAATCAGCTATGGTAAGAAGGAAAGCAATTACTATAGGTACGAGCTCGCACCAATCATACGCCCATATATATACCAAAGCGAGAGGTATTAATGCAAGTAAATTGCATATCACATATAAAATAGCAATTAATATAACATTACGTGCAAACTTCTTTGGGGCATAGGTTAAAATGTTGAAAAATCTTTTTGCGGAGGTTCCTGTTTTTCTGAAAATGGAACGATTCAGCGCTATCCACTTTTTGAAAATTTTAATATCAAGCTGAATGAGCTTTTTAGTAATAAAGAATAAAAGTCTGAAGATATGATATGTCAGAAATCCCTTATAAAACTTCTTTTCAGAGCGGGCATACCTTGCAACTGATGCACAGAATTCAAAAATCAGCAGCCATATTGCCAGAGCGTATATCTGAACTACGCAAAAATATAACGCTGAGAACGCACTCGGATACAGATCAAAGCTGTCTTCGATTACAAACATCAGCAGGAATGTTGCTCCTACACCCAGTGCAGCAGAAACAGCTAAATGAATTTCAAATGGAATATAGTCGATAAATGCTAATTTTGCATATGATTCTTCATCTTTTCGGCCGGCAACAAGGAAATACCTGAAAGCAGCAACAAACGATATAATCATAAGCAGCACTGTAAGAACAGCATATACAATAAAATTGTTTTGATACTTTATTGCAATATCTTCAAATTCTTTGATGCCTACATAGGCATCATAGTTATCAAGATATTCCGTAATATTGTTTATATTCAGAAAATCCTTTGTGGTGTAAGTGCTTTCTTCAGGAATATCAAGATACACATACAGGTTTACATTTTTGGAAAATTTATTGCTTTTTAAATATTCCGCTATATCATATAGTGTATCTTCGCTTAAGCCGTGTGATTTTACCTTACCCTCGTTGTACACATAATAGATATCGTGGCTGTAGATATCCTCCTCATTGAGCTTATCAATGTTTTTCCGGACAGTTGAGTTGTATTTAACGTAATATTTAAAACTTTTTGCATTAAAAGAATGAAAATCATAGAATTGATTTAAAATTTCTTCTTCAGAATTTGTAAGAAACTGATCATATAAGGGATTCAATTTTTCTTTGATTTCCTTTTCGTCAGTCAGTGGTTTTCCATTAGATGAAGTTAATTCATCTAATGTTACCTCGAAATTAAATTCATTATAGACCGAATCAACATTATATGAATAAATGTAACCGTCAAGAAAATTTTCTGCAAATTCTTCATCAGACCAATAGGAAAACTCGCTGTTGTAAGCACTGATATATTGCTTGTATATGTTGTTGACCGCAGCTTCCCTGTGCTTTTCCATATCCTTTCTGTGAGCCTGTATAAGTTCATCCTCAGTAACAGAATTTACTCTTTTAGTCACATCATTTTTAAAATAATATGAAAACGGCTGACTTTCAGTAAAACTTGTAACCTTTTCGCCGTTGCAGTATTCAAGGGTGAAGAATAAATTTGCGCCCATACTGACAGAACCAAGCATTGTTACCGCACAAATCAGAATACAGATTATTTTTTTGAGTGATGAATATTTAAACTTTTTCGCATTTATATCCAAGACCATACACCACCTTTAAGTATTTCGGATCTTTTGGATTGATTTCAACCTTTTCACGGAGATTACGGATATGTACAGTTACTGTTTTTTCACTTGTGTAGGATGGCTCATTCCATACCGCCTCATAAATCTGAGAGGAGGAAAGCACCCTGCCCATATTGCGCATAAGATATTCAAGTATCTTGTATTCAATGGGGGTGAGCTTTGCCTCATCACCGTCAACGGTTACCTGCTTTGTATCGGTATCAAGAACAATTCCGCCCGTTACAAGCTGGCTTGCCTTGATTTCCATACTGCCCAGTGAAACGTAGCGTCTTATCTGCGACTTAACTCTTGCTACAAGTTCCAGCGGATTAAACGGCTTTGTTACATAATCATCCGCACCGAAGCCGAGACCGGTTATCTTGTCAGTGTCCTCACTCTTTGCAGAAAGAAGAATAATGGGGAAATTAAATTTCTCTCTGATTTTCAGTGTGGTTTTCAGACCGTCAAGCTGGGGCATCATAATATCCAGCACAACACAGTGAATCGTGTTGTTTTGTATTCTCTGCAGTGCTTCAATACCGTTTGATGCGGTCAGAACATTGTAGCCCTCGTTGTCAAGGTAAATCCTAAGTGACTCCAGAATCGCATCATCATCGTCACAAACTAATACAGTTTTCATTTTCTCGTTCATTTCAATCAATCCTTTATCCGTTGTACACATTAAAACATTTCATTTCAAAAACAGGTGAAAGAAAAAGTTAAGAAGTGGTAAAGAATATACCCTCCCTGTTCAGAGAGGGTATTGTTAAAACATTATATCTCAATTCCCAGTTCTTCAATTTTATCCCTTACCTTAAGCCAGTCACCGAATGCGGCTTCCTTGTTGTTCGGATTTCTTAAAATTGCAGCAGGGTGATATGTGCCCATAAACAATGTGCCGTTTTTATCAATGAATTCACCGTGCTGCTTTGTAACACGGAAATTCTTGTCAATCAGCCTTTGTGCAGAAATTCTACCGACGCAGATAACGATTTTTGGCTGAATAATCTTAAACTGTTCCCGTAGCCATTTGATGCATTGCTCCTGCTCCTCAGGCTTAGGGTCACGGTTTTTCGGCGGACGGCATTTCACCATATTGGCTATATAAACATTCTTATTTCTTGAAAGGTCAACACTTTCGAGGAATTTGTCAAGGAGCTGACCGGATCTGCCCACAAACGGCTGACCCTGTAAATCCTCGTTTTCACCGGGACCCTCGCCGATAAGCATAATGTCCGCATCCTTTTTGCCCATACCGAAAACAAGGTTTGTCCTGCCCACGCACAACTCACAGTTTGTACAGCTTTTGCATTTTATTTCAAGCTCATCTAAAGTCATTTTCATCACCTACATAATATATTGGAATAATTATATCAAATTTACTGTTGAAAAACAATGTAAATAGGTATAAAATATTGTGGAAAAAGATTTTAATTCAATTTTTATTTAAGGAGAAAATTATGGAAAATCAGGTTTTAGTTGAAATTTCAGCAAGACACGTTCATGTTTCACAGGAGGATCTTGAAACATTGTTCGGCAAGGGCTATGAGCTCACAGTAAAAAAAGAGCTTTCACAGCCGGGTCAGTTCGCTTGTGAAGAGAGAGTTAAGGTAATCGGCACAAAGGGTGAGTTTCCTGCAGTGTCCATTCTCGGTCCTTGCAGAAAGGATACTCAGGTTGAGCTTTCACTTACCGACGCACGTTCAATCGGCGTTGCAGCTCCTGTAAGAGAGAGCGGTGACATTGAGGGCTCAGGCGTATGCAAGCTTGTCGGCCCTGCAGGTGAGGTTGAACTCACAAAGGGTGTTATCGCTGCAAAGAGACATATCCACGCAACAACAGCTGATGCTGAAAAAATGGGACTTACAAACGGCGAAATCGTATCGGTTGAAATTCCTACATCAAACGGCAGAAATCTCACCTTCGGTGATGTTGTTGTCAGAGTTTCAGATTCATATGCATTTGCAATGCACATTGATACTGATGAGGCAAATGCAGCAGGTATGGCACCGAATACAATGGGTACAGTTATTAAATAAAATTATTGATTAAAAAGCACCTTCATCTGAAGGTGCTTTTGTCTTTAGTAAAGAAAACGCACCTGTTTTATATCAGGTGCGTTTAGCGGTTTATTTATACTCAGTCAATGCCGTTGGCGGTTTTACTGTGATATTTTTTGGTAACATTTTTCAGGCTGCATAGCATAGACTGTGAGCCGTCATCCTGATTGACTACCTTACGTCTGTCCTCAACCACTAAAAATTTGCCTTTGCCTGTACGGATTGAATAGTTTGTAATGATTTCTTTTTTACCTTCTTCAAGCTGTTTCTTGATATTTGCAGTGACGTATCTGATTTCACGTTCCTGCATAAAGTCAGAAAGCCTACCCTCGTGCTCATCAAACAATACTGTGCGTGACCAGCCTAAGAATTTGATGAAATCCTCACTTACAATCTGAAGGGTAAGAGGGTTCTCGGTATCCGTTGAGAATACGGCATTTGGAAGATTTTTAAAAACCTCCACAAGATTATCATACATCTTATCCGCCTTTTCCTCTGCCTCCTTAACTTTTGTTACGTCTGTCAGCATTGCGTGGAAAATCGGATTGTCGTTTTCGTCGTAGCTCTGGATTGCCGCATTGACCTTGCACCACTTATATTCGTCCTTATGTACGATTGTGCGAAATTCAATGTCTATAGGTTCATCCGTTGCCATTGTTTTTCCGATTGCCTGGTAAACAAGACTCCTGTCCTCAGGGTGAATCAGCTCGTCAAGCCTGTAATCCTGTTTTACATATCGGCTTTTTGATGTGCCGAAAAGACGGCAGCCGCCTTCGTTGAGATACTGCACAACGATGTGCATATCGTCCGTAACCTTGAACAGGCATACACCGCCTGTTACAAGGTCAATGAGATAATTCATTTCTCTTGCTTTTTCTCTGAGCGCCTCCTGTTTTTGCAGTGATTTTGAAACGTCTGCAAGTGTGAGACGGCAGAGGGTTGATTCCTCAAAATTCTGCCCTGTGCAGTGGATAAGCACTTCATTTTCATTTTTATCTATAAACTCTGCGTCAAAATATACATATGGCGAATTCTTTTTACAGAGGGATTTCATTATATTTTCACGGTAAGCAGGCTTGATTATATCGTGGAGAAACAGCTTTCCCTGTTTTATCTTAGATGGGTGAACACCTGCAAACTCGGAAAAATGGCTGTCGGAATTCACAACCTTCAAATTATCAGCCTTGTCAACGATAAGATTCATAAGTTCAACATCGTAAAAATCCTCTTCAAGAATTTCTGTCATTGCGCCACCCCTTTCATAAAAGATATATGCCATACCAATTGATAATTATATCACAAAAAATGAAGAGAGTGAATAGACTGTCTCTTATACACATCTGACGCTGCCGACGACTAGTCG
>UQVI01000063.1 GCA_900544515.1 uncultured Oscillospiraceae bacterium
GCATACGAGATTCGCCTTAGTCTCGTGGTCTCGGAGATGTGTATAAGAGACAGATATGATGAGGAGTTACGCCCTGCTGCTCAAGCTTATACTCGACCTCCTCAGCAAGTGCCTTAACCTGCGTTGAGCTGGTACCGGTTGCGATTACAAAATAATCGGCAATGATTGTTAAATCCGTAATACCGATTACCTCAATATTTTCTCCCTTTTTACTGTCAATTGCCCTGACAGCCTCTTTAACAATACTTTGTGTATCCATATATTACATCCTTGCTATGAATTATTTCTAAAATACTTATTAATCAGCCAATTATATGCATTCACTGTATCAGGATGAAGGATATCGCCCTTTTGTGCCACTGAGCAAATCGTATGCCGTGTGGCATAAAGAAGTCCCTGCTCCTTATCCTCTTCAGTCTTCTGACGCATAATATCAACATCAGGATAATTACGGTCCGCTGAAATAAAATCGGCAAGATAAACAATTTCCTCCATAAGGCTCATATCTGAGCGTCCTGTGGTATGATATCTGATTGCACCGATTATTTCATCATCATCAATACCGAGAATAGCCTTTGCATATGCAGCACCGGAAATCTGATGATAAAACTTAAGACTGCTCTTTTCAAGCTCTGTTATGTGCATACCTGCTTTTTCGATAACTGCAAGCTGTTCTTCAGCAGAGCTCTCCTTCATAATATCATGGAGGATTCCAGCAGTCTCAGCCTTTTCCTCATCTGCACCATATCGTTTTGCAAGCATTTTTGCACTCTCCGCCACACAGAGCGAATGATAAAATCTGTAATCAGATAAATATTTTCTTATTAACTCAGTATATTCTTTAATATTATACACTGTAAATTCCCTTTTCAACAATATAATTATATACTATTTTCGGCATAAGTGAAGATGTATCTTCACCTTTTTTTATTTTTTCCCTGATTTCACTGGAGCTTACCTTGATGACAGGATAATCTGCAATATAGTATTTCCCCTGCATTTCAGTATGAAATTTTACATAATCATAAAGGCTGTTTTTTTCCTGCTCATTCTCACGTGCAGAGGTACAGATTGTTACCATATCAAGTATTTCTTCATGCTTATACCAATAGTGAAAGGTCAGAAACTGGTCTGCACCGATGATAAGATAAAATTCATCATCCGGATACATTTTCCTAAGCTCCGTTAACGTATCATAAGTATATGATTTCCCCTGTCTTTTAAACTCAAGGTCCGACACCTCAAATGCAGGAGAATCACCCACAGCCAGCTTTACCATATTCAGTCTGTCCTGAGCAGAAGCAAGATACTGAGCTGTTTTATGCGGAGGAACAGCAGTGGGTATAAAAATCACCTTATCAAGTCTAAGGCTATCAGAATAGCTTTTTGCAAGGGTCAGATGTCCATTGTGTATCGGATTAAATGCTCCGCCGAAAACACCTATTCTCATTTCTAACGACCTCTGAATTTAGGTCTGTCATAAACAGCGTAAGGATTCTTTGCCTCTTTCTCTCTCTGACGCTGCCTTTTACCCTTAATCTTTACCTTCTTTTTTGCAGTGGCTTTGGCAGTTCCTGAGCCGCGCTTTTTCTTTTTCTCTGCGATTCTCTCCTCGTCTGCCTCACGGTATAAAACAATGATACCGCCGATAACCTGAATCACATCTGCTCCTAAAGGTTCAGCAAGCTCATTCGCCAGCTCCTTAGGTGTTTTAGGTGCACTTTCAAGATGAACACGTATTTTTATAAGCTCACGCGCATCAAGCGTATCATCAATCTGGGTTAAAAGATTTTCGCTGATACCCTCCTTGCCGATTTGAATAATTGGCTCCAGGCCGTTCGCTTTCGCTCTCCACTGAGCTCTTTCTTTTGATGTCATATAAGTTTCTCCAATTCCTTAGTCAGTAATCTAAGCGCATTTCCTCTGTGGCTGATTTTATCCTTCTCCTCAGCAGTATAACGTCCGAACGCTCTGCCGTCAACTAAAAACAGCGGATCATATCCAAAGCCCTCATTGCCGTCACGCTCAAAGCCGATTACACCGTTACACTCACCGCGAACCACAATCTCCCTTCCGTCAGGAAAGGTACAGCAGATTGCACAAACATAATGTGCAGTGCGTTCTTCAAGCGGTACAGCGTCAAGCTTTTCAAGAAGTAAATCATTATTTTTTTCATCATTGCCGTGCTCACCTGAAAAACGTGCTGAAAATATACCCGGCGCACCGTCAAGGTAATCCACGCAAAGACCTGAATCGTCAGCGATAGCAGGCATATTGGTTTCTTTGCAGGCAGCGTGTGCCTTTATTTTTGCATTATCCTCAAAGGTTTCTCCGTCCTCTTCCACATCCTCAAGGGTGATACCGAGCATTTTTGCCGTTACAACATTGATGCCCAGCGGAGAAAGTATACGCTGCATTTCAGCCAGCTTTTTCATATTATTTGTTGCAAGAATAAAATCCATTATTTTTCCTCATCGTTATCATTCGTAATAAAATCTGTTATGTCCTTATCATCGTCCGGTATCTTTGCATCAAAGAGCGCTGAAGCAAATGCATCTGCATCAAACGGCTGCAAATCCTCAATCTTTTCACCGACACCAACAAATTTAACAGGTACATCAAGTTCATTGTTAATAGCAAGAACTACGCCGCCCTTAGCTGTTCCGTCAAGCTTTGTAAGTACAATACCTGTAATGCCTGCTGCCTCTTTGAAATCCTTAGCCTGGTTAACGGCATTCTGACCTGTGGTGGCATCCAGAACAAGAAGAATCTCCTTTGATGCGTCAGGGAGCTCCCTTTCAATCACACGTGAAATTTTATTCAGCTCATCCATAAGATTTTTCTTATTATGGAGTCTGCCCGCAGTATCAATAATGATTACATCACAGTTTCTTGCCTTGCCTGCCTGAATGGTATCATACACAACTGCGGCAGGGTCAGCACCCTCACCGTGCTTAATCAGATCAACCTCTGCTCTGTCTGCCCAGACCTGGAGCTGTTCAATGGCAGCAGCACGGAAGGTATCGGCAGCACCGAGAATCACCTTTCTGTTCTGCTCCTTAAGACGAAGAGCAAGCTTGCCGATTGTGGTTGTTTTACCAACACCATTCACACCAATCATAAGAATGATGGACGGCCTTGAACGAAGTCGCAGATAGCTACCGCCCCAAACAACACCGGATACGATATCCTTCATTGTTTCTCTTACCTGCTTAACATCTCTGATTCTGTCATTTTCTATTTTATTTTTAAGGTCACGTATGATACGCTCAGCAGTCGGCATACCCACATCACCCATAATAAGAATCTCCTCAAGCTCATCAAAAAGCTCGTCGGTAATCTCCTCATAGGACTCCATTACCTCGTCCATCTGAGCGGTGATACCCTCATCTCTTGTCTTTTTAAGACCCTTTTTAAAGATAGAAAAAATACCCATAGATAATCCTTTCCTTTATAAATAACAAATTTAATCTTCAAGTCCCATCTGAGCAGCAAGCTCAGCTGTCTGAAGCTCAATCAGCTTTGATACACCCTTTTCCTGCATTGTTACGCCGTAGAGAACGTCTGCCTCCTCCATAGTACCGCGTCTATGGGTGATTGAAATGAACTGCGTTCTATCCGTCATTTTACGCATATATTTAGCAAAACGCTCAACATTGACATCATCAAGAGCCGCCTCAACCTCATCATAAATACAGAACGGCGCAGGCTGTACCTTAAGTACGCTGAAAAGAAGTGCCATTGCTGCCAGTGACTTTTCACCGCCGGAGAACAAATTGATATTCTGTACTGATTTTCCCGGTGGCTGAATTTTAATCTCAATTGGAGATTCAAGGCAGTTATCAGGATTTTCAAGAACAATCTCACCCTTACCGCCGCCAAAGAAATCGGCAAAGGAAACCTTGAATTCCTCATTGATTTTATTGAACTTATCAAGGAACTTTTCACTCATTGAAGCGGTTAAATCCTCAATGATTTTCATAAGCTCTGACTTTGATTTCTCAACGTCGTCAATCTGTTCCTTCAAAAATTCATATCGCTCTGATACTTCCTTGTATTCCTCAATAGCACCAACATTGATTGAACCGAGACGCTTGATTGCAACCTTGATTTCATGGAGGCGTTTTTTGGCATCTGCCATATTTTCAATCTGAATGTTCAGCGCCTCTGCCTCACGCTTGGTAAGCTCGTACTGTTCAAAGAGCATATCATTCAGCTCGTCGTACTCCTTACGCATAGCAATCTTGCGTTCGTCAAGACGTACCAGCTCACCTGAAAGCTTTTCTCTTTCCTGACCCTTGTTACGCTCCAAAAGTCTCAGCTCACCTGAACGCTTTTCAAGACCATTTCTCTCCTCAATCTGTGATGAAATATTATCGTCCGATTCCTTTGCTTTCTGACGGAGCGCATCAGCCTGATCCTTAACCTCATGAATCTGGGAAAGGAGCTGCTTATTACGCTCTTCAATGATGCTGATTTCCTCTTCAATAGACTTCATACGGTCTGACTGCGTGCTCTTTCGCATCTCAAGCTCTTCTATGGATATTTTCGCAGTCTGTGTATCCTTTGCAAGTGTTACAAGCTCAAGATTAATCTGCTCATTTTTCTGCCTGTACTCGTCACGCTTTTTCAGTATTTCCTGTGCATTGCCTGTTGTTTTTGCAAGCTCGTCTTCAGCACTCTCAATCTGCTTCTGAACAGTCTGCACCTGCTTTTCGCCATCAGCATTCTGCTTTTCAAAGAAGGAAATTCTTTCCTGAGCACTGTTCTTTTCGCTCTCTAATGCGTGCTTCTGAGAACGTGCAGCATCTAGCTTTTCACAAATCAGCTTATGCTCACCCTGAGCTCGAATCAGCTCTTCCTTAGCCTGCTGCAAATCCACCTCTGCACCCTGAAGCTTAGCACCTGCGTAATTTGCATCCTCAAGAGCAGTTTTGAATTCATCCTTAAGACCCTCAACCTTGCTCTCAAGCTCCTTAGCCTGTGCATTAAGCTCATCAATCATATTACCTCTTGATAGAATACCTGCACCCTTTGACTGGGAGCCACCTGTCATTGAGCCACCGGGATTGATAACCTGTCCGTCAATTGTAACAAGCTTGAATCGGTTGCTGTAGCGTTTGGCAATACCGATCGCACAGTCCATATCCTCAACAATAACAACTCTGCCAAGCAGATTTGAAATAATATTTTTATATTCGCTTTTGCATTCAACAAGGTCGGATGCCACAGCAACAAAGCCTAAGTTGTCGTCAAGATTTTTTTCATCAAGCGTTCTCGGCTTTATATTTGAAATCGGTAAAAATGTAGCTCTGCCTATACGATTATTCTTCAGGTAGTAAATGGCACGTTTTGCATCAGCCTCGTTTGTTGTAACAATATTCTGCATTGCAGCACCCAGCGCAACCTCAACTGCCACTGAATACGCATTATCAACGGTAATCAGCTGTGACAATGGTCCGTGAATACCTGACAGGGCCTTGCTCTGTGCCTGCTTCATAACAGCCTTTACAGCACCTGAAAAGCCCTCCATATTTTTTTCCAAATCAGACAGCATTCTTGCCTTAGACTGTTTTTGTGAAAGCTCAAGATTTGCCTTTTCCAGGTCGGCTTTAATCTTATCCGCTTTATTCTTTTTATTTTCAAGCTTTAATCTGAAGCCTGCCAGTGAATTATTATTTTCATCAATTCTGTCCTGAAGGAATTTGATGTTCTCATCGCTTTCAGCCTTTTGATTTTCAGCGATTTCAAGCTCCCTGCTGCAGTCTGCAATGGCATCGTCAACCACGTTCTGGCGTGAGCGGATTTCCTCAATCGAAGAAACTGCCTTTGAGCACTGCACCTTGCAGTCAGAAAGCTCAATCGTAAGTGCGGTAATCCTCTGATTCAGCTCAACAGTCAGCTTTGAAAACGCCTCATTTGAAGAAATAAGCTTCTGCATCTCATTTGCAGCCTGTTCAAGCTCTGCTTTCTTTTCTTCAATCAGGGATTCATTATCTATGATAAACTGCTTTTTCTCCTCAATCTGTTCATCAATTGAGGTGTTTGCATCATCAGCAGCACCAATATCATTTTTTAATCTGTCAATCGTCTCATCGTTATGCTTAAGCGTTGTTTCGAGAACAGATGCATCTGCATCTCTTCTAAGCGCCTCCTCCTCATAAGCCTTTGAGCCGATTCGTATCTGTTCAATTTCCGTATTGATTGAGGCTGTTTTATCCAGTATCTCCTCAATCTCCGTTTCAATATTTTTAAGCTCCTTTTCACACACCTCATATGAAGCATTGGCAGCGTCAATCTTATGTTCCTGCTCACGCAGTTCGTTTGTGAAACGGTTTATTTTATTAACCCATACACCGATTTCAAGCGTTTTCTTTTCCTCAGAAAGTTCTAAAAATTGTGCTGCCTTTTCGCTCTGTTTTTTAAGAGGACCGACACGGTTTTCCAACTCACCTAAAATATCAAGAAGTCTGACAAGGTTCTCCTGAGCCTGGTCAAGTCTGCGTGTGGCATCTGTTCTCTTGTGACGGAAAAGGGAAATACCCGCCGCCTCTTCAAAAAGCTCACGTCTGTCCTCATTTTTCTGTGAAATGATAGAGTCAATCTTACCCTGTCCAACCATTGAATAGCCATCAGAACCCAGACCCGTATCCATAAACAGTTCGTGTATATCACGGCGTCTTACATTTTCGCCATCAATTTTATATTCACTTTCACCTGAACGATAATAACGTCTGGCAACGGTTACCACGTCACCCTTGTCCTTAAGCGTATGGTCAGAATTATCCAGAGTAAGCTGCACCTGAGCAAAACCGAGCGCCTTACGTGAGGACGTACCGCCGAAGATAACATCCTCCATCTTGGAGCCTCGAAGTGATTTGGTGCTTGTTTCACCCAGCACCCAGCGTACAGCATCGGAAATATTACTTTTACCTGAACCGTTCGGTCCGACAACTGCAGTAATACCCTCACCGAAATTCAGCTGTGTTCTGTCAGGGAAAGACTTGAATCCCTGCATTTCAAGTGTCTTTAAAACCATTATTTAATCCTCAATTCGTCAACGTCAAGTCCGTTGTCAGTAATTATTTTTATGTTATATCCCCTCTCAATCAGGAGATAGATATTGCTTTTTTTATTCCCTTTAAGCTTGGAAACGGAATGCGGATTAACATATACCTGATAATCTGCAGGAGGCAGTTCCAGAATTTTGTTAACCATAATGCGTGATTTTACAAGCTCGCCGAAGCTATCGTGGAAGCCGCCGGCAAGCATATTTTCTTTAATATCCCTGCTTGAATGAAGTCCCAGTCTGATAATTTTAATCCCTGCATTTTCAAACATCGGTACAAGAATGGCGCAAAGCTCTGCCGAATCATCGGCATTAAGCGGAGTATATTCCTCTTTCAAATAAAGTTCCGCAAGATATGTACCTTTTAATACAACAGTAGGATAAATCCTTACCGTACTCGGAGCAAGCTCGATGATCTTCTTTGCTGTTTCAATTGATTTTTCTGCAGTATCTTTATAAAGACCTGTCATCATCTGGAGTCCCAGCTCGAAGTCGTACTCCTTAATCAGCTCTGATGCATTGCAGATATCCTGTGCTGTATGCCCTCTTCTGTTCGCTTCCAGCACCTCATCATCCATACTCTGTGCACCAAGCTCAATACTGGTTACACCGTATTTTTTCAGTATATCAAGCACTTCATGATCTATGCAATCAGGACGTGTGGAGATGCGTATGCCCTTAACCTGTCCGCTTTTTACATACGGATAAGCCGCATCCAAAAGCTCCAGCATATATTCCCTGTCGATTGCAGTAAATGAGCCGCCAAAAAAGGCAATTTCATACTCATATTCTTTTTTTCTCAGCGCTGTATCAACAGCATTTCTTACATCATCAGCAGTCGGCAGCTCATTCTGACCTGTAATTGTTTTCTGATTACAGAAGGAGCAGGCACAAGGACAGCCCTGATGCGGTACAAAAATACTAATGTTTCCCTTTTTCATATTCCCATTAACTTAAGAGCTTCTTTTGCAGCAGCCTGTTCTGCCGCTTTCTTTGTTCTGCCCTTTCCTCTTCCTATTACATTTGAATTCAGATGAACCTCTGCCTCAAACACCTTGTTATGATCAGGTCCTGATGAACCTGCAAAAACATAATTCAGTGTCTGGTCAGGATTCTGCTGAATAATTTCCTGAAGAGTCGTTTTATAATCCTTGAAATTGATATTATGATTTTCCAGTGCCGGCTTGAGAAAACCGGTTACAAATTCCCTTGCACATTCAAGACCGCCGTCAAGATATATTGCGGCAATCAGCGATTCAAAAGCATCCTCAAGAATGGACGGACGCTGGGCACCGTTTGTATGCACCTCACCCTTACCGAGAAACAGATAGTCTCCAAGATTGATCTGCCTTGCAAAGCCTGAAAGACTTTCCGTGCAGACCAGCGACGCCTTCAGCTTTGTGAGTTCACCCTCAGGCGTATCAGGATAGGTTTCAAAAAGAAGCTGACTGGAAACAAGTGACAATACGGAATCCCCAAGAAACTCCATACGCTCATTGCTTTTTATACCATTGCCCCTTTCATTGGCAAAGGAGGAATGCGTAAGTGCCTCCATTATATATTCTCTGTTTTTAAATCTGTAGTTAATTTTCTTTTCAAGGCTTTCCATTTTCTGACTTTCCTTTAGATTGTATTATCTCGTTTGCTAAGTGCTTTTTCAATTTCACCTGTCAGACTGTTTTCCAGGAACCATACAGCCTGCTTGACTGCATTCTTAAACGTTCTGGCATCAGATGAGCCGTGTGCTTTTATAACAGGCTTTTTTACACCGAGCATAACAGCTCCACCGTATTCCTTATAATCAAACTGCTTTTTCATATCATCTATTCCGCTTTTTACACCGAGATATGCAAGCTTTGAAACGATATTTTTCATAAAGGCATCCTTGATACCATTCATAAGTACCTTTGCAACGCCCTCATACATCTTTAGAATAAGATTGCCTGTAAAGCCGTCTGCAACAATAACATCCGCATCACCGAAAGGAATCTGCCTGCCCTCAATATTACCCACGAAATAATAAGGTGCATTTTTCATTAAAGCATAGGCATCCCTGATAAGAGGCGTACCCTTTGTCTCCTCCTCACCGTTATTGGCAAGTGCTACTCTCGGCTTATCGTATTTTAAAATATATCTCATATAAAGGTCGCCCATAAGACCGAACTGATAAAGGAACTCAGGTCTGCATTCAGCATTTGCTCCGCAGTCCATAAGGAGTATAGGTTTTTTTGCACTCGGCATAACAGATGCAATTGCAGGGCGCTTAATACCCTTGATTCTCTTTATAATGAAGGTTGCACCAACTGTAATTGCCCCTGTATTGCCTGCACTGACAAAAGCATCGCCCTTGCCTTCATTCAGCATTTTCAAGCCTATAGCCATTGAAGACTCTGCCTTTTCCTTTAAAACAGATTTCGCATCGTCGTGCATTGTGATAACCTGTTTTGCATCCACAATCTCGGTTTGCTTTAAAGCTATGCTGTGCTTTTTGGTACAATCGTTGATTTTTTCCTTATCTCCTACTAAAACAATATCAACACCGTATTCATCCACAGCAAGCATTGAACCTTTGATAATTTCTAAAGGGGCATTGTCTCCACCCATAGCGTCTACAATAATTTTCATTATATTTTCTCCATTGTACTTTTCAATGAACGGATAGCCCTGTCTGCCAATGCTTTATAACGTTCTTTTTTATCTCTGATTTTCGGTTCTATAGGCGGAAGTACACCTGTCTCTTATACACATCTCCGAGCCCACGAGACTAAGGCGAATCTCG
>UQVI01000064.1 GCA_900544515.1 uncultured Oscillospiraceae bacterium
GAGATTCGCCTTAGTCTCGTGGGCTCGGAGATGTGTATAAGAGACAGGAGTGAAATTGAAGTAGTCATTGTCAATTGCCTTTGGTTCGTACCACTGAATGTCACATACAATATATTTCCAGCCATACGGTTTAAGATGTTTGGCCATATAATCAGCATTTTCTATCAGTTGTTTTTCATTTACTCCTGCACCGAAGCAATCCCAGCTGTTCCAGCCGAGAGGCGGAGTTTCAGCAAATTTTTTGTGCATAAAAATACCCTCTTTGTTGCTTTTTCTTAATACTATCATATATAAGATAAATGTCAATAATATCAATAAAAAAGTCTTTAGCATCTGATACTGCTAAAGACTTTTTGTTTATTCTGCTTTTGCCATTTTTTCTGCAAGCTCTTTTTCTGCCTTTCGCTGAGCTCTTTTTTTCTTGGCTTTATATCCCATAAGCTTGTCAACGTGCTCATCCGGTGTGGAACAGGAACCGAGTGTAACTGTTTTTCTTCCGTAAATACCGTGAAAATCCGAGCCGCCAGTCATAAGAATTTTATTTTTCTTACAGATTGTGCTGAGCTTTTCAATATCCTCGTCACTTGCTTCAGGATGCCATACCTCAATGCCGTCAAGTCCCATTTCAATATACTTATCAATTTCATCAAAATTGTCGTAGAGAGACGGATGAGCAAGTACGGCAATGCCGCCTGCGTTATGTATTTCATCAATTACGTCCTTAACGTCAGGATACTTAACAGGTGCAAGAAGATTTGTCTCACTTTTAGATGAGAAAAGTGCATCGTAAAGGTCGCCATAGATTTTATTGGTGTAGCCTGCATCCATAAGGGCATGCATAATGTGTTGTTTAAAAAGGTTTGTGGAGCCGGAAGCGTGATTGATAATAAAATCATTTGATACAGGAAAACGTGATGCAACCTTAAGCATCATAATCTGACCTGCTCTTTTTCTTGCAACGGATGTACGTTTGCAAAGACCCTCAAGCCTGTCCGGTTTTTCTGCCAGATAGCTGAGTATATGTACTTTTTTTCCGGCTTCGTTGTCAAATGCGGAAAGCTCAACGCCCGGTATAACGGTAACACCGTGACGCTTGCCGATTACCTGACCTCTTACTGTGCCGGCAAGGCAATCGTGATCAGTTATAGCAATAGTATTTATTCCGCTTTTTTGAGCAATAACAATTAAATCTTCAATTCCGACAGAACCGTCGCTTAATTTAGTATGACAATGTAAATCTGCAGCCATAACTAATCTCCTTTCAAAATCAGTGGAAATTTGCTGTTTGTGGATTTATTAAAAAGAGTGAGCGGTAGCTCACTGTTCGTATATGAATTTTTACGATATACTATATAATAGCATTAAAATAAAAATTTTTCAAGGACAATTTCGGACATATTTCTATAAATTATCCTGAATTCGTCAATCATAAACTTTATTGTCTAAATTGTCAGATATTTAAATATTTATTTAAAGTGCTGACAGGAAGTCCCACAACGTTGAAATAATCTCCGTCAATTTTTTCGACCAGAAGTGAGCCCTTTCCCTGAATTCCGTATGCGCCTGCCTTGTCAAACGGTTCGCCGGTATCCAGATAATCATTTATTTCTCTGTCGGTTAAATCAAAAAATTTCACCCTTGTTTCAACTGAAAAGGTCTTGGTGCTGTCAGGCGTGATGATAGTCACACCTGTAAAAACACTGTGATATTTTCCACTGAGCATTTTCAGCATTTTAAAAGCATCGCTGCGGTCCTTCGGCTTTCCGAGAATTACATCGTCAATGCTGACTACCGTGTCAGCACCGATGATGATATCCTCCTCATTTTTAAAAGGCTCTGCCTTTATTTTTGATAAGTATTCAACTGCCTTGTCAGGCTGAATACCGTCCGGTAGGCTTTCGTCAACCTCTGCACTTTTGATAACAAAGTTTTCCGTAATCAGTGATAAAAGCTCTTTTCTTCTCGGTGATTTTGATGCAAGTATTATTGGTCTCATTTTATAATGCACCTCTTTGATAAAGTCCTCTTGTGTACTTGAAATCAGGCTTTTCACCTGTCTCGTACATATGAATTATTTTTTCAACATCCCGAACGCTTTCTGTGGAAAAGTAGAAGTGCGCAAAGTCTGTTTTTATTTCACTCATTCTGTCGAGCATATAAATCGGTATGCTGTTCAGTATCTCAACGCACGGATAATCCGAGCAGATTACAGGGAATTCATAACCCTTTCTGTCAGTGAGTTTGCCCTGCTTATTACATTCGTAACATCCGATGCTTGTTTTAACAGGGCAGTTTCTTGTCAGCATCAGCGGAACATAACCATATACAATTATGCCTGTGTTTTCTGCATTGATTCTGTTTGCCTGCTCCAGAGTCAGCTCAAAAGACAGAATCGAATTTTTAATCATATCTGCACTTTCACTGTTGAAAATATTCAGCGAGAAATCACCGAACCCCTCAAATCCCATTTCCTTTGCAAGCTGATAGGAGCCGAGATTACCGCAGAGCGCTTTGGTAACGCCTGCTCTTTTCAGTTGCTTAAGCCTTTTCCTCATTTCATTTTCCATTGAGAATAATCCGCGCGGTAAAACAACGCCTGCACGATTGTCCACAAAATCCTCAAGGCTGGAGTTCATAGGTATAAATACATTTTTGAATGGATGCCTGTCAGGTATCTGATCTGCACTCCTGAATGATGCGGTCAGATAAGGTGTTTTATTTTTTTCAGTGTAGACCTTTTTCTCAAAAGGCTTAGCTTCAACCGTAACTTCAGGCAGCTTTTCAATTTCCTCAACTGCCTTTCGCCTTAGCTCATTGATTTTTGATACAGGAATAATCAATCCATCGTCAAGCACAATATCAATTTCATCCGCAAAAAACTGTGTTCCGCCCAGCTTTGAAAGTCTTTGCTTTAAAGCATCAGTCTCCATAGGTCTTTTTATTGCAATTTCAGGCGTTTCACCTGTGACTGTAATTGTTCTGCCAAGAGCTGTCACTGTAAGTAAGCAGGGTGTATCCTTTTTGCAGATGAACTGCATATCCATTGGCAATAAAGGATTTTCATTATCGTAATTATGGCTGATTTCCTTAAGCACGTTGTTTGCGGAAAGTACATCCTCTTTTTGTCTTGTGCCGAACATATCTCTGCCGAGCTGACCCATAAGATATCCGTCAGTAAAGCCGCTGCGTGAAAAAACAGAGCGCAGGTTAAAGCTGTCCGCTCCGGTATATATTCCGTTCATTGCTTTTTTTACAGCAGTAACGGCAGCGCTGACATATTCAGGCCTTTTCATTCTGCCCTCGATTTTCAGTGAGGTAATGCCGTCAAGTTCCTCCAGATGTTCAATGATGCTTAAATCCTTGAGTGACAGCGCACATTCCTTTTTGTCTCCCTTTGCGGTGAAGGGCAGGCGGCATGGCTGTGCACACAGTCCTCTGTTGCCGCTGCGTGAGCCAATCATAGAGGAAAGATAGCATTGACCTGAAACACACATACACAGTGCACCGTGCACAAAAAGTTCTAATTCCAAATCCGTGCTTTTCCGGATTTCTCTGATTTCCTCAAGGCTCATTTCTCTTGCAAGCACAACCCGGCTGAAACCGAGACTTTCTGCATATTTTACGCCTGCAGGAGTCATAATGCTCATTTGTGTTGAGCCGTGAAGCTTTGCCTGAGGGAAATGTTCCTTTATCATTTTTGCCAGTCCGATATCCTGAACAATAAAAGCGTCAACGCCAACTGAAAGTGCATATTTTACTGTATCATATGCACCCTCAAATTCCTCGTCCGATACAACAATATTAAGGGTTAAGTAAACCTTAACCCCTCTTCTGTGGCAGTATTCCACTGCCGTTTTCAGTTCATCATTATCAAAATTGCCGGCATTGCGGCGGGCATTAAACATTTTACCACCAAGATAAACTGCATTTGCTCCGCTGCGCACACCGGCAACCAGTGACTCCATACTGCCTGCAGGAGCCAGAATTTCAAATTTCATAGTATTCCTTTATTTGTTAAGTCTTTCTCTTAAATCTGAGATTTCGCGGTTGAGCCTTTCAACCTCACGTCTTGCAACCTCAACCTCCATTTTTGCTCTTGCACTTTCCTCAAGATAATCCTTAATCTGTACTCTGAGATTATCAGCTGATGCAGATGCCTTCTTGCAAGCGTCCGTCTGATCAAGAGCCACAAGCACTGCTGCCTGTGTCATTGAGAGTGATGGGTTTGAGTTGCATATTGAACGGATTTCACCACTGATTTCCTCAGCAAGTGTTTCCACATACTGCGGATCATCATCCGTAACGATTGTGTAGGTTGCACCGCCGATTTTTACTTGAACTCTGTTTTTATTCATATTTGTCACCTTTATAATTATAACTCGACATATTTTTACTTTTTTAGTATAACAGTAAAAAATACAATTGTCAATGTGATTGCTTATTCGTATTATAAATAATTTTGCTTAAGTAGCGGTAGTCGAAATGATATGCCTAAAATAGCAGGTTCTACCGTTATTCGATTTATATTTATTGTGTTTTTCCGCTTTGTGTGGTAGGCTTTATTTGGAGGTACATTATGCAGAATTATGATGTTGGTAACCGTATCTATGAATTAAGAAAAGGAAAGGGACTTTCCCAGAAGGAGCTGGGAGCACTCATCGGCGTTTCCAATAAGGCCGTGTCAAAGTGGGAAACAGGTGCATCTGCCCCGAAAACGGAAACAATTATAAATCTTGCGGCAGTTCTTGGCGTAACGGCTGAGGAACTGCTTTGCGGCAAGCAGCAGGAATTTGAAAATCTGAATACACTTGAGGCTTTGTCCAATAAAACTGCAAATATGTATTTGCAGGAAAAGTTGAGAGAATATGAAAAGGATAATGCGGATAAGGAGTGTAAAAAAGCAAAGACATATTTAATTTGTGTGTTCAGCTTATTTATAACAGTAACAATATTGTTTTTGATATTGCCGTTTGTTTCAGCAGAAGGCAGCACAACCGTTGAGCATATTTTTTCATCAATGGCAATGGGTTATATGATTGCCTCCGTTTATACAGGTATAACCCTGTTTGTGGATATCATCAAAAAAATCCCTGATTGGCTGATTGCTTTATTATGTGTATTATTTCCGATAGCTTTTTTGGCAATTGAAGTCTTCGGACTTATTATGTGCATTCCCCAGATCATCAAATCCGTGCAGATATTGATTAAAAGCAGAAAGGAAAAAGATAAAAATGAATGAGGAAAAGGTGCTTTTAAGGGTTAAAGAAATAAGAAAAAATGTCAAAATTGCAAGGCTTACAGGAATGTCAATTGTTTTTTTAGTTATTTTTTTTCTTCCTGTTCATTATATATTCAGAGTTGTTATTGCTGTCGCAGTGGCATTGTTTTCTCTTTCTATTATGAGAAAAATCAGAGTGTCTGCTGATGATATTCTCTATGATGAATGCGACCCACATACTTATTATGCGGTCAGTCACGGTATTTATCCAAAAGACTCTACCGCTTACATTGATGCACTTACGGCGTATTTTATCGGTGATTTTGGTTCAGCAGTAGGCTTGCTGTCCACTCTTCTTAAACGAAAATCTATTCGCACGGTAAAGCTCCAGTATCTTGACCTGTTGGCGAGCGTATCATTCTGTGCAGGTGATTTTGAGTTATGCAGGCAAACGGTTGAAGAGCTGAAAGTATTGCTTAGCAAGATTAAAATGAAGTCGGATGTAAAACGTGTATATTCAGCACGTTATGATTTTTTTATTCACTTTATGAACTGTGATTATCAGTCTGCGCTGGAAAGTCTTGAAATCTGTAAAGCAGTCGGTGCGGATAAACAGAAGAATACTTATAAATTTATGATGTGTTATTATACTGCAATTGCATTTTATTACAGCAATAAAATAGCTGAGGCAAGGGCAGAGTTTGAACTTATAGCAAAGCTTGAACCGAAAATATTTGTAACCGAAAAAGCAAAAGGATATATCCATGCAATTGATAATAACGAGTTTATGCCTATTGGCAGCGTATCGTTAAAAGAGTCCTGCGAAAGAGCGGCAGATATTCCTGTACTCAATATGGAAGATAAGAGAAAATTAAAATTATCAATTATAATTTTAATGATTGGTATTGCAATTGCTGCGGTTTGCTTTCAGGAAATACCGGGTATCAGGCGTGATACTGCTTATAATGTTATCAATGATGAGGTTGCAGTAAGCGAAATAACCGATTTAATAACTCTTGATGAAGATTATTCACTGGCTGTATTCTCGACAATGGAAGATGAAATCGGTGTGGCGTATCTTAAAAATGCTCATAACGATAAATATGCGTTCTGTATTTCGTATGTTGCCGCACCTGAGATTTATCTTGAGAAAGATAACGGGTATTATATTACTGCCAGCGGTAAAGCACAAAGGGTGTATTTTGATATTACTGATAATGAGAAATTGATACCTGATAACAGTCAGATAACAGAGTTTACACATAATGGTAAAACGTATTATTTTTATGTTTTTAAAACAGAAGAAAAGTACAATTTCTCAAATAGCTGCGGAATAAATTTGGAATAGTTTGTGCATATCGTTCAAAAAAAAATGAATTACAACGAAAAGATTATGAAATAACAATAAAAAATCGTTGGATTTTATTGACATTCTGTATATGCTATGTTATTGTGAAAATGAAGAGGACTCGGTTTCAAATGGCTCAAAGAGAACGATTATGGTATTCAATAACTAAAATTTAAACAACTATGGTTTGGTGATGTATTATGAAATCAAAGCATAAGATAACCACTTTAATTGTTTCTGCTGTAGTAATTGCGGCAGTGGCTGCAGCTGTTTTGCTTTCAGGGAAAGCAGGTGCAGGAAACAGGGATATCGATTTATCGGATATTGAAACAATGAATATTGGTGCAGAAATGCCTAAGCTTATTTATAGCGACTCCGATACTGCTGTGATGCACGGAACATTCGGATTGTTGGCTGTGGATCTGAATACGGAAAAGATAATCGGACGTATTTCTTATGATGAAATGTCTCAGAATGATATTTCTATGCCTGATGTTTCCGTTTCAAAAGACGGTAAAAGAATTTTCATAACAGATATGGATACCGGCAAAATATATAAGTGTAGTATTCAGTCGGGGAAGATAAGCGCTGTATCTGAAATAGATGATAAACTGTTTTCAACGACTGAGGTGAATCTGTACGATAAACAGTATCGGGAATATTTTGATTTTAATTATTTAGTAGGTGAGAGTATAATTCAAAACGGCGATTCGTATTTGTATTTACGAGCAGCTGCCGACTGGAGTATGAAAAGCCTTCAACTTGTAGAATGCAACAGTGAAACGAAATCTGAAATCAGGGTTATAGATATTTTTGAATGAGTAATAAATTAAAGAACAGGCAGTCTCTTAAAATGAGACTGCCTGTTTTATTATAGCGTTTTGGTTTGTTGATTTGTGTGTATTGTTCAAAATAAGTCACAAAAGCAACATAAAATTTATAAAAATATTGTTTGCGCATATTTTATTGACATATGATTTTTGTTATGTTATTGTGAGGGTGAAAAAGGAATCGATTTCTAAAAATAATGTGGGTGACGGTCCAATGTATTATTTGATGATAAAAAGGCATTACAGGAATATTTTTAACTGTCGTTAAATGTTATTGATTATAAAAGTTTAAGGTTATGAAAAAAATATATTTGGTTTGTTAGCAGTTATGCGGCGGTAATAGCTGCTAAATGTAATCCGTAAACAATATATCTATTAAAATTTAGTTAGGAGATATGTTTAATGAAAAGAAGTATAAGGGATATTATAATATTTGTTATAAGTGCAGTGTGTTTTGGTGTACGTACAAAGTTAATTTATAATACAGGGTATTTCTGCGATGAACATAATCTGTCACCGGATATTATTTACGGAGGAAACTTTTATTTAATACTTGACTGGATCGAGTGGGGCTTATTATTGATAATCTGTTTGATTTCATTAATCAGTTTGATTTTTTCGGTAGTGAAATATAGAAAAAAACAGAATTAATTTTTATTATGCAAAAAAGCAGACAGTCAACAGACTGCCTGCTTTTTGCATGTTTTAATATTTTTTTAGCTGATCTTCGTTGAAGTCCTCAAGGAATTCATCGTATGTGCCCTTGCGGTCAAGGATTGTATTGCCGGAAATTTCAATAATTCTGTCAGCCACTGTCTGTACAAATTGATGATCGTGAGAGGTGAAAAGAATGGTTTCAGGATAACGCATAAGACCATTGTTGAGTGCTGTGATTGACTCAAGGTCAAGATGGTTAGTAGGCTCGTCAAGAATAAGCACATTTGCACCGGAAAGCATCATCTTACAAAGCATACAGCGTACACGCTCACCGCCTGAAAGGACATTAGCCTTTTTCAGTGCCTCTTCGCCTGAGAAGAGCATTCTGCCCAGCCAGCCGCGAATGTCGGCTTCAAGTGTGTAGGTTGTGTACTGTCTGAGCCAGTCAACAAGTGTGAGGTCAACACCGTCAAAATACTGGCTGTTGTCACTTGGGAAATAGCTTTGTGATGTGGTTACACCCCATTTGAATGAACCCTCGTCAGGTTCCATTTCACCCATAATGATTTTGAAAAGAGTTGTCTTTGCTACAACATCTGAGCCGACGAAAGCAACCTTTTCTCTTGGATGAATTACAAAGGAAATATCATCGAGTACTTTTCTGTCACCGATGGTTTTTGACAGGTGGTCCACTCGGAGAAGATCGTTGCCGCATTCTCTGTCAGGCTTGAAATCAACGTATGGAAAACGTCTGCTTGATACAGGCATTTCAATCATTTCAAGAGCATCAAGCTGTTTTTTACGGCTGGTTGCCTGCTTTGATTTCGCTGCGTTGGCAGAGAAACGCTGAATGAATTCCTGCAGTTCCTTGATTTTCTGCTCGTTCTTTTTGTTCTGATCTCTTGCCTGTCTCTGGCGCATCTGGGTATATTCGTACCAGAAATCGTAGTTACCTGTGTAAAGCTGAATTTTACCGAAGTCAACATCGCAGATATGTGTGCAGACCTTGTTTAAGAAATGTCTGTCGTGGGATACAACGATAACGGTGTTTTCAAAATCCAGCAGGAAATTTTCCAGCCAGCGGATAGCTGAAAGGTCAAGGTGGTTGGTAGGCTCGTCGAGAAGAAGAATGTCAGGATTGCCGAAAAGTGCCTGTGCAAGAAGTACCTTTACTTTCATATCTGACGGCAGTTGGGCCATCTGCATATAATGATACTCGTCAGGTACACCTAATCTGTTGAGCATAAATGCAGCATCGGATTCAGCATTCCAACCGTCCATATCAGCAAATTCTGCCTCAAGCTCGCCTGCTTTTATGCCATCCTCTTCCGTGAAATCCTCTTTCATATAAAGGGCATCCTTTTCCTCCATAACCTCAATCAGTCTTGGATTGCCCATTAACACAGTGCGGATAACCTCATATTCATCATAAGCAAAGTGGTCCTGCTTTAAGACGGAAAGTCTTTCACCCGGCGTGATAAAAACCTCACCCTTCTGTGAGTCAAGCTCACCTGAAAGCACCTTTAAAAAGGTTGATTTTCCTGCACCGTTTGCACCGATAATACCATAGCAGTTGCCGGCTGAAAAGGTAACATTAACTCTTTCAAAAAGAACTCTGCCGCCAAACTGAACCGTGATGTTGTTTGCCTGAATCATCTTAATCCTCCTAATATAATTAAACCTAATATAAAAACCTGTCTCTTATACACATCTGACGCTGCCGACGACTAGTCGAGTGTA
>UQVI01000065.1 GCA_900544515.1 uncultured Oscillospiraceae bacterium
CGCCTTAGTCTCGTGGGCTCGGAGATGTGTATAAGAGACAGCATCAAATCATAGCTGCCATCAAACTCTGTTAATACCGGGTAAAAATGAATCATACAAACCGTCTTTTTATCCAGCGGATTATCAAGCGAAGAAAGTGCATCGTTTATAAGTTGGTCCTGGTATGTCTCCGCTGTACCGCCCATATTTTCTTCATACCGGCTTTCCTCATCATCACCGTCAAATGAAATATCAATACAAACAAGATTATGCTCGTACGTATATCCGTAAAGATTTCCCTCTTTATCCAAATCCTCTTTCAACGGGTATTCCCCCTTGTTTACAAATGCGATGATATCCTCCTTCGTGTCACACTTTTCTGACATTTCGATAACATAATCATACGCATCGTAATACTCATTTTTAATCGAATTCAAATCGAAATAACACTTTACACCAAAGAAAATGCTCAGTGCCAATGCTGCCGCAGCAATAAGCGTTGAAAGCCTGATAAACATATGCATCAGTTTATTGTCAAATCTATTATTTGCAAGCAGCTTCACCTTTATGTTATAGGCAAGTGAAAACACAAATCTGATAATGGCAAAGAGCAATAAAACCGTCACAATGGTGATAACCTTGTTTTTGTCAGGATAATTTGTTGACTTAGGAATTTCTGCTTTTAAAATAAAATCAATCATACTCTGCAGGCTGTCACCCATCTTTTTATCCAGCTCTGTCAGTATAAAATAATTAAATATACCTGTTGCACCTATTCCGAAAAACGAAAAAATCACAGGCAATAATTTATTTTTAAAAAGTGACAAGGCACAGTAGCCTGCCATCAATGAAAATGAAAGGCAGGAAGCACCTAAAATCACGGACGACATACCTATGTCACAAAATATGTATTCCTTCAGAAGATAATATCCTCCGCCCAGCAGAGCGATCCATATTACAAACAATATAATGTCTGCCACAGGATTATAAAACTCATTATGAAGCATACCGAACTGAGAGGCAACCTCCTCCGTCTCACCCATAGCCTCAATTGCCTTTTCTTCAGATGATTCCTCATTATAACCTATTTCCTTGAAAAAATCTGTTTTTTCATCAATATGCACCTCAAGTTCAGAGGTAACTGACTTCTTTGCGTCAGAATCAAAAACCTTTGCAGTTACTGCACCCAAATAATCTTTTTTGTTCATCGTTTCTCCTCACTCAGATATGATTCAGGCAAAATGTAAAACCTTTTTCACGGTCACAGTGAATTCTTCAAATTCCTCAACCTTGCTGTCAAGCAGCTTCAACCCCTTTTTTGTAATATGATAATACTTTTTCTTTCTGCCCGTTGAGGTGTCCCAATAGCTTTCAAGAATTCTTTCTTTCTCCATAGAGTGTAAAATAGGATAAAGTGTCCCCTCTTTCAGTGAAAAAACATTGTCACTTCTTGTTTCAAGGGTTTTGATGATTTTGTAACCGTACATATCCTCGCTTTTCAGCACAGATAAAACCATAATCGGAATTGTGCCTGTTGAAAGCTCTTTGCTGATTTTCATATCTATACCTCCATAAATTATTAATACATAGATGTTCTATACATAGATGATAATATAAAGTCTTAACTTTGTCAAGTCCATATAAAAAAACGGCTGAAGAAATTTCAGCCGTCATGCAATTTATATAAATTCTGATTAATGTCCTTTTATTCTTTTCAATGCATTTTTTTCAAGCCTGGAAACCTGCGCCTGACTGATACCAACCTCTTTTGCAACCTCCATCTGGGTTTTGCCCTGCATAAAGCGAAGATACATAATATTTCTTTCCCGGTCATCCAGTCTGCTTATTTCGTCCTTTATCATTATCTCATCTATCCAGTCGGTATCCGTATTGGAATCACCAACCTGGTCCATAACATATATGGTATCACCACCATCGGAATATACAGGCTCGTAAAGTGAAACAGGGTCAACAATTGCCTCAAGAGCAAGTACAACATCTGATTTTTTCATATCAAGCTCTTTTGCAATTTCCTCAATCGTAGGCTCACGATTATTCTTATTGATAAGCCTTTCCTTAACCTGCATTGCTTTATAGGCGGTATCCCGCATTGAGCGTGAAACACGCACAGCGTTATCATCACGCAGGAAGCGACGGATTTCACCGATGCACATAGGCACTGCATAAGTGCTGAAACGCACATCAAGGTCAAGATTAAAATTATCAATCGCCTTAATCAGTCCGATTACACCGACCTGAAATAAATCGTCCATATTTTCACCGCGATTTGCAAAACGCTGAATTACGGATAATACTAATCTAAGATTACCGTTAATAAGTTCCTCCCTTGCCTTTTTATCCCCTGCATGCGCTTTTTTCAGAAGCTCCATTTTTTCACTTTCCTTAAGCACTTTAAGCTGGCTTGTGTTAATTCCGCATATTTCGACTTTACTGTACTGCACATAAATCTTCCTTTACTTTTTTATGTACAAAAAACTCCTGTCAATATTATTGACAGGAGTTAGTAAATTTATTGAACAATGTCAGAATTATTTAAAGATTTTATATAAAGATTAACATGCTCACGTTTTTTTAAAATCAGTGTCTTCGATTTATATTTTTTGTAAATATCCTTATAGCCTTTTCTGCGTCTGAATGTTCTGCCCCAAAACAAAATCCACATTGCAAATTCAAAATCAAATTTCTCATTACAGCCATCCGCCATATCCATACGTGACGTGCCTTTATTTTCAAAATATCTTTTCAGTGCAGATTTGAAGCAGAAAAAACGATTAAAATTCAGGATAATTATTTTATCAGCCTGCGCAAGCCGTTCTTTTTTATACAAGGAGGAATAGTTGCCGTCAATCACCCAGCTTTCATTCTGCATAAAATCATTAACCATTTTTCTTTTTTCGTCCTCATTTCGTATTTTCCAGTTTGGCAAAAACTGTACTGTATCAAGGTGCAGGACAGGGATATTATAATGCTCGCCTAACATTCGTGCCAAAGTCGATTTTCCTGCACCGCTGTAGCCTAATACTGCAATTTTCATATCTCAAGCTTTACAAGGATATATATTTCAATATACCTGTCCTCCTTTCTGTCGTCATACCAATGGTAGATAACCAGCTCCGGTGTTGGCTGAAGCTGATAATTTGTGCTGGAGAGCCACTCGCAGAAAATATGCTTGCATATATCCATATAGCTTTCTGTGGGATAGCGCTCGCTATTTGTTTTAAAAACGGCATAATATGCCTCAGGCAGAACAATTTTGCTTATCGGTATCTGACTTTCAATCTGACTGCTCAGTTCAATATCACTGTCTATCGGCTGAGCATAGTAAAAATCATATCCCTCATCATCAACATTATCAATCACACAATAATCAGCACTGGGGTCAAAATGATTAAAGCATACCGATGAAATACCCTTTAACATCCACTGCTTGTTCCTTGTAGAAAGAAACAATTCCTGCTCCTGGCTTCGCCTTTCATCACCATAGGGGGTACCCTCAAAATGCCTTTTATATCCAAAAAATGCCTGTTCTTTTCTTTTAACAATTCTATAGTCAACAAAATTTCCGCCCTCTACCGCCTCATAATTTGAGAGACGTGAAAAGGATTTGATTTTTGCATCAGGTCTTCGTGCCTGAGACGGCGTTATTCCGTGAAACTTAGTAAATGCTCTTGTAAAACTTTCAGGGTTTTCATATCCGTATTTAGCTGCCAAATCAAGAATTTTTATATCTGAGCCTTTCAGTTCGGCTCCTGCCAGTGTCATCCGTCTTGCACAGATGTATTCACCGAGAGTGCAGCCGGAAAAAGCAGAAAACATCCGCTGAAAATGATAGCTTGAATAATATGCTTTTGAGGCAATCACCTCATAATCAAGCTTCGTAAGGAGGTTATTCTCAATATATTCAATTGCAGTTTCAATCCCTGTCAAACGATTCATAGTGCACCTCCTAAGATAATAATCTAATAATAATTTTAACATAAAACGTTTAAGCTGTCTTGACTTTTTTTGCGATGTTAATAAATTTCTTTGAAAACATTAGAAAAGGACATATGATGAATCAAATGTCCTTTTCTAAATATTACTATTGCTGAACAATATCAGGTGTAAAAGTTCCTGCTTTATAGGTAAAATGTATTGAAGCATAAGGCGGCATATCCCCTTGAAATCCCCAGCCACCGCCATCACAGAACAAATAATAATAAACCAGGTTCGTAGACTCATCTGCTTTATCAAAATCATACAAGCTCAGTTCATTAATCATAGGTGCTTTTCTGTAGTCAGCATTGATATCAGAACAATATTTACTAACTTTTCTTTTATAGACCTCACCTGCGAAATCAGGATTGCGATTATTAAGATCATTTTCATAATTCGGCTCAATAAAAAAACGATTGCATTCACCATCTAAAATAAAAAATATCTTCACCGTTTCATCCGTGCTTAAATAGGACGGGGATGCTCCTTCATTTATGATTGAAGCCGGCTTAATTTCATCTTCACTATAAGTTTCGTAAATCCAGTCCTCAACATCGTCAGCACTTCTACCGATTAAGGAATCTATATTATCAACCGCTTTCTGATTATAGTTTAGCAAGCTGAATAGCAATAGGTTATAAAAGGCAGATTTAAGCTTATACTGCGTTAAAAATGCTCGGCATACGCCAGTATACCTACGCTTTTTGTCTTGTCTAACCTAAAATCTGCTCTTTTATAACTGCTGCGCACCTGAGATATTCAGTTCGCTAAACTATATAAAAAGGTCTGTATCGTTTGATACAGACCTTTTCTTTGTTTATGTTTAATTATTATTCTCCTGTTTTCTGGTAACAATGCAGGAGGATACTGTGTGATTTTTTACATCAAGAACTCTGATATCAAGCTCCAATGTTTCAACAGTAAACTTTGTTCCGTCACTTGGTATTTTACAATAAAGACCAAAAATATATCCGCTGAGGGTTTCATAGGTGTCAACAGGCAAATCTGTTTTTGTCAAAGCAGCTACTTCATCCAGAGATACACAACCTTTGATTTTCCACGATTTATCTGTAAGACTGACAACATCAGGCTGAGCGTCACCAATCACCTTATCATTATCAAGGTCACCCACAAGCTGCTCCAGCAAATCATTCATAGTAATGATTCCGACTGTTCCGCCATATTCATCAAGAACAACTGCAAAATGATTATGGCTTTTCTGCATAAGGTCAAAAAGCATATCAATTTTCATTGTTTCAGGAACATACACCGGCTGAACAAATGCTTCATTCAGAACAGCATCACGTGTTTTACTCTTAATTCTGAAAAACTTTTTGGAATCAAGAACAGCAACCACATTGTCAATTGAATTCTTATAAACAGGATACATACTGTGGGTGCTTGCGGAAATAATCTTTTCCCAGCACTCAACATCCTCATCAAGATTTAAAGCGAGTATTTCCTTTCTGTGGGTTGAAAATTCACCTGCATCCTTGTCATCAAATTCAAACACATTGACAATCAGTTTCTGCTCATTTTTATCTATGATCCCCTTCTGACTGCCCATATCAACAAGCATACGTATTTCCTCTTCAGAAACCTCTTCATCATTTGAATTCGGATCAATACGGAAAATACGCAAAACAATATTAGTAGACGCAGTAAGGAGCCACACAATAGGTGTAAACAGCTTTGACATCACATAAATGAGACCTGAAAGACCGAGTGCAATCTGCTCCGTTTTCTTCATCGCAAAACGCTTTGGAACAAGCTCACCGAAAACAAGTGTTAAATAGGAAAGAATAAGCGTAATAACAACAACTGCAATTGTATCAAGTGTTGAGGCATTTATTTTCACACCTAAAGAAAGCAGCCAATCAACAAATATCTCAGAAAAATTGTCAGCAGCAAAAGCACTTCCCAAAAATCCTGACAGTGTAATCGCAACCTGAATGGTAGCTAAAAATCCTGCCGGCTTTGAAGTAAGTTTCACAAGTCTTTTCGCACGCTTGTTTCCCTCTTCCGCCATTTTTTCAAGTTTCAGTTCATTCATTGAGACAATAGCTATCTCTGCACTGGCAAAAATTGCGTTAATTGCAATAAGAACAATCTGTAATAAAATCTGGCACCATAATGGTATGTCCAAAAGAATTCCTCCCAATAACTTAATTATTTATTATTCATTATGTTAAAGCTATTTATTCCTTTTCATTTTCAATAGCTTTTTTAAATGCACCCTCAACATCCATAAGATATTTATAGGAATACCAGGAAGCATTACGATTTATCATATCAAGAATATCAGGGCAGATATCCTTGCTGATGATATATTTAGTAATGGAAAACTGCTCACGTATATTCTTGGTAAAATAAGTTACATTAAACAGATGAAAATCAGTTAAAAGCAAAAATACACCCTGCTGGAATTTCATCCTTGTATTTGTTGGCACATCTATCAGCTTGGCTTTGGGAACCGGCTTGGAACCGATATGCTCAAGATGCTTTCTGAAATCATCAGGCATCGGCAGAATATGCTTATTTGCAAAGATATCCTTAACTGCCTTTTTTATATCATCTTCCTTAATACAGCTGACATAAACACTGAAATCCTTGAGCCACTGATTTGCCACGCTGATATCATTTGTATAATCATTAAAATCCTTAAGCTCCAGAACATAGAGAATAATGTCATCATCAAATTCAGTTCTGCCCTTAAGAGCAAAGGATAGTGACGGATAAAGACTTTTTGTAAAATCTATAAGCGGTGAAAAATCACAGTAATGCTGTGCAAAAGCACATATTTCATACATATTATCCACATCAGCTTTTCCCATAGTTTTATTGAAAACATCAACAAAGCTGCCCATACCGGCATAATAATTATACAGATAATGTGAATCAATATGAACGATACCCAAATCGTTATCTTTAAAAAGCACCTTTGGCTTTCTGAACATCGTCGGAATCAGATGCCTGTTTGGGTCATTAATCCGCTCTCCTCTGTAAAAAAGCTGCTTGCCGCACAAAAAATCATTTAAAATATATTTTTCAAATTCTTCGTAGGTATCTATCTTTTTACTGACAGAGCTGAAATCAAAATCAAGCTCATCACTGAGCTTCTCGTTCAATGATTCCAACCGTTTTTTGAGATGCTCTCTTGCTGAAAACATAGTCACATTCCGCCTTATTCAATGGAAGAAACAAGCTGAAAAGCTGCTTCGGTTGCATTTGCAATTCTTCCGATTTTATCACTGTCTCCGATGTTATAGGCCTTATAATTATCACTGTTCTTTATCTCGTCATAAAGGCTTGTATCAGATCTTACACCGAGCGACAAAACAACGTAATCCGCATCAACAGTCACTGTCTTTTTATCAGAAATACGCTCAAGAGCAATTGAGCTGTCATTAATAGAAAGCAGCTTGTGACCGGGCATAAATACGGTACCTGCTGACTCAAGCTTCGGCATAGCATCATCCACGTGCTGGAACCATGCACCGGGTGCAATTTTATCAGCCATTTCAACAATAGTAACCTCATTGCCCTGCTCTGCCAAAAGCTCACTTGTTTCAAGACCTGTCATACCTGAGCCGATAACAGCAACCTTTTTATTTTCAGGGGTGATATTACCGTTAAGAATTTCAGTTACAGTGGTAACATTCTCTCTCTCAAAGGGTTTAGGGAAAACTGCATTGCCGCCTGTGGCATTGACAACGATATCAGGCTTATATGTATCAACAATATCCTTTGTTGCTTTTACACCGAACTCAACCTGAACACCAAGTTCTTTCACATTATTCAAAAGGTCTGTACATACCCAGCCCATTTTTTCCTTATGGGGAGGCTTTTTAGCAAGATTCAGCTGGCCGCCTGCACAATCCTCTTTTTCAATAACAGTGACATCAAATTCACGTTTAGCCAGAAGCTCAGCAGCCGATAAACCTGCAGGACCTGCGCCGATAACAAGTACCTTTCTGCCGTTTCCGTTCTTTTTCAGGTAAGTGCTTTCTCTTCCAACAAAAGGATTCACGGAGCAGTGGCCGTGACTGTATTTGTATGCATTTTCCATCATACTTTCAAAGCAGTATAAGCAGCATACACATCTTTTAATTAACGTTTCATTTCCTGACTGTGTTTTATTTACCCAATGCGGATCTGCAATAAGAGGTCTGCCGAGAGAAATGAAATCTTGTATTCCTTCCTCAAGCTGCAGCTCAGCCTGCTTTGGTGAACGTATAAGATTGGCAGCAATTACAGGAATATCAACAACATCTTTAACCTTAGCAGCAAGGTGCTTTCTCCAGCCGCAGTCAAAGGTAGTCGGCTCAAGCCAGTAGTTAAATGTATCATAAGAGGCTGAGGAAACGTCAATTGCATCAATACCTTTATCGCTGAGGATTTTTGCCATTTTAAGACCTTCCTCAATACCATAGCCTTTGCCCGGCTGACCGATTCTGTCATACATCTCATCAATAGTAAGACGTACAACAATCGGAAAATCCTTTCCGCAGTTCTTTCTGATACCGTCAATAATTTCCGTTAGAAATCTCATTCTGTTTTCAAGGCTGCCGCCATACTCATCCGTACGCTTATTCGTATTCGGTGACAAAAACTGCTGAATCAGATAACCGTGTGATGCGTGAAGTTCAACACCATCGCAGCCTGCTTTTTGAACTCTTACCGCACCTTCAATAAACTCGCATATCAATTTCTTTACAGCTTTTGTTGAAAGCCCTCTGTTAACGCTTTCACTCATTTTGCTTTTTTCGCATTTGCTTGGTGCTACTGTTCGCGGAACAATATCCTTATCCTGAAGCTTTTTTCCGGGAGGTATAACTGCACCTGTTAATATCTTGGTATAAAGCTCGCCCATAAGCTTGTCGCCCACAACACAGAGCGGAACTGTACCAATCATCAGTCCGAGATTCTGTCTGCCGGGATGATGAAGCTCAACCATAATCTTACAGTTATGACGATGAATTCTCCTAGCCATTTCCTTTAAAGCAGGTATCTGATAATCATGGCTCATACCAAGCTGTCCAAAAGAAGAGGCACCTGTAACATCGTTTACACGAGTAATCTCAGTGAAAATTAATCCGACACCGCCTTTGGCACGTTCTTCATAATAATCCATCATCTTTTTTGTTGCACAGCCGTTATACTGACCGAAGCCCATACACATCGGTGCCATAACAACTCTGTTTTTAATTTCCACACTGCCTATTTTCATAGGCGTGAACAGCTTTTCATATTTCATAATTTCACCTTTATATTATGTAAGATAAGGGCACCTTTGCGGTGCCCTGTGTAAAATTCTATTTTCTTTTTGATTTTTTCTTTTTTCCTTTATTGGCATTTTTATGAGCGTATTTCTTTTCCTTTTCAAGATCCTGAGCTTTGGACCATTTGAAAAACCAAAAAACAATAAGACCTATAACAGCCAAAACCGCAATAACAATTATCAGAATGGTTACGGTTTTACTTATTGTACCAACCTTCTCAATGGTCTTCATCATAAAAGTACCGGATGGAGAAAACTGCTGTTCACCATTATATTCATAAAGGGCATCACCGTTAACGACCACTTCTTTGCCATCCTTATCGGTGAAATAAAATTGAAGCCTGTTTGCAAGCTCATCTGTATCCTTATTATAATCAGGATTTTCTCTTCTATAAATCTTAATCTCTTCATCACCTACAGTCTGTACAACAGACTTTGGCATAACACGAAGCATAAGATTCATTCTGTCTCTTATACACATCTCCGAGCCCACGAGACTAAGGCGAATCTC
>UQVI01000066.1 GCA_900544515.1 uncultured Oscillospiraceae bacterium
TTGCGTCTTGCGAGGCTTTTTGGCTGTATTTCAGGCAATTTCTGCGAAAAACCAACTTATACAGCAAGGCAGATATGCGGACTGTGTTGACGAGATTATCTTCAAAGTCGCTAACGCACCCGTCAAGAAGCAGAGAATTGAATATGTCTAAGGCACATCTTTATGAAGCCGCTTATTCTTAACCTCTTTAAGAGTAGGCGGCTTTTTTGCGTTCTCCGCTAAAATCTACATAGCCGCCTTGACAAAGCGGCTAAATCTATGCGAAAAGAGGACGCACTAATGTCAAATTGCAAAGTGATTGCTCTACCTAATAAAACCGCTCAATCCAAGCTAAGTTTAATTGTATAAAGTCATTTTTATATTTATCTTGATATTTAATGATTTCCATTATATTATCCTCTCGATTTCGATTTGTTAAATGGAGCACACGCTTTTATCTGTGCGAATAAGTTGAAGAAACAACTCCATAGCAGGAGTTATCCATTTGTTTTTATGATAATTGCAAACTGTTCCAATATGTTTGTTGCGGATGGCGGTAGGAATTTCTTGAATAATCCCTGAATTTAGTTCCTGCTCAACAGCGAAACGAGGTAAATATGCAATTCCTAAATTTCCTTTCACAAGCTGTTTTATGGCTTCGGTACTGACAAGATCAACCTCATTGTCTATGATAATGTTGTGTTCCTCCAGATATTTATTGAATTTTTTATAATAGTAGCTGCTTTGGTCTGACAAAAGGCACACGGTTTTTCGCTGATTTTGGGTAATAAAATCGACTTCATCTTTATGAAGCTGCGGGTTTCCCACCAAAACAAATTCGTATTGCTGCAATCGTTCCGTTACAACTGAATCACCATATCCCCCAATATCATAATGTAAGCCAATATCGACATTGCCACTTAGTACCTGTGCTCTAATGTCATAACAATTTAAAGATTTTAGGGAGAGCTTGATATTTGGAGCTTTTTGCCGAAATTCTGTCAAAGTCTGCACCATTTGATAAGAAAGCAAGGTTTCTGGCATAGCAATCCGTAATGTTCCCGTCAATTCTTCATTTGTTTTACCGTAGTTCTCTATTTGTTGAACAGCATTTAATATGTTATCAATATACGGCACTAATTCTTTGCCGGCGTGTGTGAGTTCCATTTTACGCCCTATCTTTTCAAACAGTTTTACTGAAAGCTCTTGCTCTAATAACTGAATTTGAAGAGTAATCGTGGATTGTGCGTAATTTAGATATTCTGCTGCCTTTTGGAAACTTCCCGTTTCTAATATAGTCTTAAAGGTGTTTAGATATTTTAACTCCATATGCATTCTCCTAAAATGTTAATTCATAAAAACTGAATTAAAAATTTTATTATTTCTATTTGAATGAAGTATTGTTTTGTGCTATTATAGATGAGTAAAGGAGAAATGTCAAGATAGGTTTATTAAATTTGAAATTATGATGTTAGGTACTGTCAAAGTATTTGAGCATATTCTTATGAAAGCGGGAAAAAAGGGATTGTGCGGAAAAATAATTTCTTATACACAGAGAAAGGCTCTTGGCAATATTTAGAGGCGTTTTTGATTGACCATCCGTTAGAATATATCAATGAATGTCATATCCCACCCTGCCCTGAAAAATGTAATCGTTGTATAAGTGCTTGCCCTACGCACTCTTTGTCTGAGCCTTATATGATGTGTCGAAACACCTGTGTTTCTTGCCTTACTACTTGGAACGGCTGGGATTTAAGGGAAAACCCGTTACAAAACAAGTTTGGTCAATGGGTATATGGCTGCGATACCTGTCAGGATTGTTGTCCGTATAATCATAACGCTTGAAATGGGGAACAAGAATTTCCCGGATTATCTGATTTGAGCGAGCACTTGTCATGGGTGCAAATTGTAAAATCAGACTATGAATATTTGAGAAAGGTTATACAACCTGCTCTTTGGTATATACCGCCCGAAAAGTGTTGGAAATTTAAGATTAACGCTCTTAATGCTATGTTAAATAACTATTCTTCTGAATATCTTACTACGATTGAAGAGGCTTGTAACGACGAAGAGAAAGTTGTAAGAGAAATGGCAAAATGGGTTTTGAAACAAATAGATGATGAATCAAATGGAAAAAAGGAGTTTTACTTTATTTAGGGAGAAACATTATGAAAATTGGAACTTACATCGAATCAGATTGTGAAGAAATTATTGAACTCGTTTTGCATTGCCAAAACGATGGTACACGCCCGATTGTTTCAGTTGACGACCAGCCAGAGTTACTACATATTAAAGAGAAATATTTAGACAACGGTGGAAACTTTTGGGTTGCAAAAGACAACGGAAAAGTTGCTGGTTCTATCGGGCTTATGATGTGCAGTAATGGACTTGCTATTTTGAAGAAGTTTTTTGTGTATGAGCCGTATCGAGGAGAACCACATCATTTAGGACGGCAACTATACGAAACACTTTTAACCTTCGCAAGAGAAAATGGTGTCAAAAGAATGATTTTAGATACCCCAAAAAATACGGATAGAGCTCACAAATTTTATGAAAAGGCAGGGTTTAAAAAAATCAAAAAAGAAGAATTACCTATAGACTATGATTATCCATATGAGGACAGCGATTTCTTTTTTATAGATATTGATTCTGAGCGAGATAATTAAACTCACATCTTGATGAAGAAACATATATGTATGTTAAAGGAGACTTTGAGCCGATTGTTTCAGAAGAAATATGGGATAAGTGTAGTGAGATACGCAAAGCACGGACAACAAAAATGATAGTCAACAAAGGCGAGAGAACATATGGAAAGAAATCTACGCAGGACGTATGGCTTAGAAAATTACATTGCAGTTGCGGCTCTACATTCCGAAAAACAAGTGGCGAACCAATAAAAGGGGCGATGAAGTTTTTGGGTATCAGTGTTATAAGGTCTTTTTTTACTATTCATTGCCTAATCTGCGTTTTATTGACAATACCTTTCCTGTATGGTAAAATAATTTGTATTTTTATAGATAAAGGTGAGGGGTAATATGCTGTTTTCAAGCACAACATTTATATATCTGTTTTTACCTATCGTATTATTTTTCTACTATGTTATATTTAGAAAAAGCAGGCTTTTGCAAAACGTATTTCTTTTGTTTGCGAGCTTGTTTTTCTACGCGTGGGGCGAACCTAAATTTGTTTTAATAATGATTGCCTCCATATTTATTAACTGGCTGTTCGGACTACTTGTAAGCAAAAGCAGGGATAATAAAACGCGCAGTAAAATTATTATCGCAGTTGACGTTATATTCAATCTGGCAATTTTGTATGTGTTCAAATACCTTACATTCACAGGAAGTATAATTGACAGGCTCTTTAATACAGATTTAAGCATACCCGATATTGCCCTGCCGATTGGAATATCCTTTTTCACCTTTCAGGCAATGTCCTATGTAATTGACGTGTACCGTCAAAAGGGTGAGGTTCAGACAAACATTCTTTATGTCGGACTTTATATTTCCTTCTTCCCTCAGCTTATCGCAGGTCCTATCGTAAGATACGAAACGGTTGCAGATGAAATTAAAAACAGAAAAGAAACTGCAGACGACTTTTTCAACGGTTTTGCAAGATTTATTGTGGGTCTCGCTAAAAAAGTTCTTCTTGCTAACAGCTTTGCACTGGTTGCCGACGCAGCTTTTGGCAGCGGTGATGAGCTCAGCGCAGCATTTGCATGGTTAGGTGCAATCGCTTATACGATGCAGATTTTCTTCGACTTCAGCGGTTACAGTGATATGGCAATCGGACTCGGTATGATGTTCGGCTTCCATTTTCTTGAAAACTTCAATTATCCGTATATGTCCACATCTATTTCCGAATTCTGGAGAAGGTGGCACATCTCTCTCGGCTCATGGTTCAGGGATTATCTGTATTTCCCTCTCGGCGGAAGCAGAGTCAGCAAGGGCAGAAATGTTTTCAACCTCTTTGTGGTATGGTCTCTCACAGGTCTGTGGCATGGAGCAAACTTCACATTCATTGCTTGGGGACTTATGTATTTTGTTCTTATTGCAATGGAAAAGCTCACCGGATTTGATAAAAAGAAGGGCAAGGGCTTAATGCCGTTTAAATGGTTATATACCATACTCTTTGTGGTACTTGGATGGGTTCTTTTCAGAGCGGATTCAATCACTGACGCATTTGAGTATATAAAATCAATGTTTGCACTGAACAGCAATGCAATCTGCGACGGAATGTTCACCGGATACCTGAAACAAAATGCTGTACTGCTCATTATTGGTATTGTACTCAGTACACCGATTATCAAAAAGCTTGGCGAAAAACTGAAATCAAGTAAAATCGGCAGCTTTGTTGTTCCGCTGGTTCTGATTGCACTTTTCGTTCTCTGTGTTTCAAGCTTAGTCGGAAACTCTTACAATCCGTTTATTTACTTTAATTTCTAAGAGGATAAGTTATGAAGAAATTTAATAAAAATATAATTGTATTTGTTTTTGCAGTTTTATTTATCGGTTTAGGAATGGGCAAAGTATTTTTCACAACAATGTCTGATGAGGCTGTAAACCTTGCAAAAAATCTGAAACACGGTAAAATAGGCTATTTCTCTGAATTCACGGATATCATTGACGATAAATCAAGCACCACGCTTAATTACCACGATAATCTGATTGACATAAACTCTTTCAAAGAGCGTGTTATGGGCACAAGAATTATTGAAAAGGACAGTATTACTATTGCAAAAACAGATGACGGAAATCTGGTTGAAATAAAAAAGTCCGGACGTGCAATGTCACAAAAAGATGTTGCTCAGACCATTGAAAAAATCAGTGAACTCAGAGATGTTGCCAATGAAAACGGTGCAGAGTTCCTTTACTGTGCCGCTCCCAGAAAAGAATATTTTGCAGAGGGCTTCCCTGAAAATACGACAAACTGTATCAAAGAGGATTTTGACACTTTGATAAGTGAGCTTGAGAAATCCGATGTTCCTTATCTTGATGCGTCAAAAGTATTGCAGGAAAGCGGAATACCGAATGATAAGCTTTATTTCAACACCGATCACCATTGGCGTCCGTACACCGGTTTTGTTGCAGCAAGCTCAATCTGTGAGGAGCTTAACAGAAGATACGGTTTTGAATATAATAAGGACTATGCTGATATAAATAATTATAATATCGAAACATATGATAATCTTTTTCTCGGCTCACACGGCAAGAAAACAGGCAGATTTTTTACTCCGCTTGGTGCAGATGAATTTGATTTAATCACACCGAAATTTGAAACAAGCTATATTCAGGAGCAGCCATTCAAAAAGGATAAAGCCAGAACAGAAGGCAGCTTTGATGAAACAGTAATTTTCAAAAAGTTCCTTGAAAAAGATTACTACAGTATGAATACCTACGTGGTATACAGCGGTGGTGATATTAAGCTGCAGATTATGAAAAATCAGCTTAATCCTGACGGAAAGAAAATTCTTTTGGTCCGTGACTCATTTGCCTGTATAACTGCACCATTTCTCTCTCTTCAAACAAGTGAACTGCATCTTTGCGATATGAGAAACTTTAACAAAAGTGCAGGAAAGAAAGTGAATGTAGAAGAATATATTAAAGAAATCTCCCCTGACTATGTAATCCTGCTTTATTCAGGTATCAGCACCGCAAATGCTTCAGATGACAGATATGACTTCTTCTAAAAATTAATATTGAAGTGCTGTTAGGAATGCTTCCTATACAGCACTTTTATTTTTATCCAAAAAATAACAATTTTGAAATTATATGCTTTGGTAATAATATTTTTAAATAACAAATTTTCTTCATTTTATTATTTGCATTTGTGCAGATAATATTACTGCACGATAAGTGCAGGAGGAGAATTGTTATGAAAAAGAAAACTACCGCTAACATTATGAAGGCTGTCGGCGCTACATTTGCAGTATGCTCTGCTGCCGCAATTATGAGTGCGTCAAAAACAAACAGCACATCTGCAAAAAAGACCATGCAGAAAACGGCTGATAAGGTTGCAGAATTTGTGGACACAGTTGCTTCATTTGTGTAGCAAAAAACAGAACCGGTAAAATACCGGTTCTGTTTTTTTCATATATCCAATTTTATAATTTCCTGTCCCTTAAGCGCTTCAATATACGGTCTTATATCTTTACCGTAAACGATTCCGTCAGGAAAAAGCTCCAGCAAAGGCTCAAGAATAAAACGTCTTTCATGATATCTTGGGTGCGGAACAATTAAATTTCTGCTTTCAATCTTTAAATTTTCTGCAAAAATAACATCTATATCAATAATTCTCGGGCCGAAACGCACTGCCCTTACTCTGCCGAATCCGGACTCAATACCGAGACAGGCACCGAGCATCTCATGCGGCTCAAAAATGGATTCAACCTTTAAAATTATATTGTAAAAATTTTCCTGCCTTGCATAGCCGACAGGCTCCGTTTCGTATATTGACGTCTGTGCCGTAACATCCGTATACGGCAAAAGATTTATGGCTTCAATACATCTGTCAATATTCTCTTTCCTGTCGCCCAGATTTGTACCGACACTGATTATGTATTCCATAATTCTCCTTTGGTTATTAATTATCTGTTTCTAGAAATCTGTACTCCAACCCAGCCGAAATCAGCTTTGATTGGTGCTTCAGGCTTTTTCAGTGTTATATCCACACGAAATACATCAGGATATTCCTCAAAAATTGCATCAGCCGTGACCTGTGCCACCTTTTCAAGCAGATCATACTTTTCTTCAGTGGCAGCTCGTCTCACGGTTTTTACAACCTTTGCGTAGCTTACCGTATCATTTACATCATCTGAATAACACGCCTTCGTGATATTCACACTCAAATCTATATCAAAAATAAAATTCTGACCGTCACGCTTTTCCTCAGGATTCACTCCGTGATATGCAAATAGTTTTAAATCTCTGATTAAAATTTTATCCATTATTTATCCCTTACTACAACGGCTGTACCTGTTGCGGAAACCATAAGCATATTGCCCTGACCAAGCACCTCATAATCAATATCAACGCCCACAACGGCATTTGCACCAAGCTGTGCTGCTCTTGACTGCATTTCTGCCAGTGCACTTTCACGAGCGGCAATAAGCTCCTCCTCATAACCGCTTGAACGGCCGCCAACAATGTTTCTGATTGATGCACCGAAATCCTTGATAAAGTTTACACCGGCTACAATTTCACCCGAAACAATGCCCTTATACTCTGTAATTACTCCGTTTTCCAAATTGTTTGTTGTTACACAAATCATAATCTCACATATCCTTTCATATTTTGAGCCATTAAAATGCCCTGTTTTTCATTTTTTACATCGTGCACACGGATTATATCCACTCCGCCGAAAACAGCGGCTGTATCCGCTGCAATATTGCCGTAAACCCTTTCCTTAGGATTTTCCTGATTACTGCCCTGACCGATTACACGCTTTCTTGACGTTCCGAGCAAAAGCGGATATCCGTCCATTTTATATTCGCAGACATTTGTCAGAAGGGTCATATTTTCATCATAATCCTTTCCGAAGCCGATACCCATATCCAGACAAAGCTGTTCTTTATCAATACCGAATTTTTCACACTCACCAACCGATTTTTCAAAAAAAGCTTTGATATCCTCAGGAGTTCCCGGTCCATTATGCATTATAATCCAGCCTGCACGCTCTTTTTTGACAATTTCCGCCATTTCCTTAGAAATTACACCACTGACATCATTTATTATATCCACGCCGCTTTTAAGAGCCTTTTCAGCCACAAGGGGATAATAGGTATCAACAGATACAGGAACAGATAATCTGCCCTTTAATGCAGTGAGAACAGGCTCTAAGCGCTGCCACTCCTCCTCATCGGAAACAGGAACATGTCCCGGACGTGTTGACTGGGCACCGATATCAATTATATCCGCACCGTCCTTTTCAAGTGCAAGAGCACATTCAACAGCGTCCTCAACGGAAAAGTGGTCACCGCCGTCCGAAAAGGAATCAGGCGTAACATTCACAATTCCCATAATGAGGATCTTTTTACCGTATTCAATTTTTTTATCCTTACATTTCCAAAGCATCTATTGTTTCCTTTGCTATTTATCTAATAAAGAAAGAACCTCCGCCCTTGTCCTGGCATCGGTACGCATCATACCCCTGAGTGCTGAGGTCTGTGTTTTTGAGCCTGAAGCTTTTGCACCGCGTATGGACATACACATATGCTCCGCCTCAATAATGACAGCCACACCCTTTGGGCTGAGATTATCGTTAAGAAAATCGGCTATATCGTGAGTAAGTCTTTCCTGCACCTGAGGCTTTTTTGCAAAATTATCAACAATCCTTGCAAGCTTTGACAAGCCGATAATCTTGTTATCACTGGGAATATAAGCAATATGTGCCTTGCCTACAAAGGGCAGGAGATGATGCTCACACATGGATGAAAATGGGATGTCCCTTACAATTACCATTTCATCATTTGATTTTTCATCAAAAAATTTCAGATGCTGCTTTGGGTCCTCTGTAAGACCTGCAAATATTTCCTCATACATATTTGCAACACGCTTTGGTGTTTCCTGCAAGCCTGCTCTGTCAGGGTTTTCACCCACTGCAATCAGTATTTCCCTGACTGCATTCATAATTCTCTCTTTATCCATATGCCCACCTATTTAATAAAATATCCTTTAAATTTCTGCAAACTGTTTTTGTTTATATTTTCGCTTTCATATTCAGCAATTGCACTGTATGCACCGGGACCTGTTCTGTCATCAGCAAGAACGGTAAGTCCCTCAGCCGCCATTGAAAAATCTCTTACTGTAATATTTGTATCAGCTGTTGTAACAAGCAGTCTGAACAAATCCTCGCTCTTTGACAGATTATCACTGTTTATCATCTGCAAAAGACTGTTAAGAATCAGATCATTTGCCGCTGAGGTATTGTTTTCCTCGTCAAGGTAATACCTTATAAGATTTACCACCTGCGATCCGTTCAGCTTCTGCTCACCTGCCTTAAGCCTTACGGAATAATCGACAGACAAACCGCTGCTTTTGAATTTGATTTCTGATAAAATCGGATAGCTGAAATCACCCAGTCTTTCAAAAAAATCGGAAAATTCTTTTTTATCCATTGAAATATAGTAATCAAATTCCGTACTCATAAGGGTCTCAATTGCCTTTTTTGCGTTAGGTGCACCTGACTGCTTATAGATATCAGCAAGGCTGTTACCGTCACAGATTGTGCCTGCCTTCAGTGTGCCCACCTTGTAGGAAATATTATCAAGGTCAACCTGCACAAGAACTGCATAAAGAAGATTGTTATCACTGTTAACAAGGGTGATAAAATTGCTTTTTCCGCTTACCTCCGGCAGTGGTTCTTCTTCAATTTCCTGTGTTTGCGTAACCTTTAAATCGTCAGGAGCAAAAAACTTTTTCGCACTGAAATCGTATTTAAAAGCCAGTGCCGTAACAAAAATAACCGTAAAAACAACAATTACAATCAGTGCAATAATCAGTATTCTCTGCTCGGCTGATTTCTTTTTATTGATTTTTGAAAAATAAATATCACCGCGATTTTTAAAAATCCTCATACTGCACCTCCTTGAAAATTAATTATACAATACGTATTTCCATTTTACAAGTATTTATATATGTACAATATATTAAATCTGTCTCTTATACACA
>UQVI01000067.1 GCA_900544515.1 uncultured Oscillospiraceae bacterium
AGATTCGCCTTAGTCTCGTGGGCTCGGAGATGTGTATAAGAGACAGGTATTATATCTGTTATATTCTATTGGATTACATATAAAAATGTTGTTGACAATCCTGCATTGGCAATTATCGCAACAATTATTACCTGGTTTGCTCTTTCCTGTCTTGTTATTGAATTTCTTATGTACCGTGAATATGTTGATTTTCTTTTTCCTAAAAAGACATCACGTAATGTTATGGCGAGAAGAAAGCCGACAGGCGAGGTGAAAAGGAGAATTATATTCTGCGGACATACAGATGCTGCAAATGAGTGGACATATTCTCTTCACGGCGGTCTCAAGTCCCTTGCCCCTGTTATGGGCGGCTCAATCGGCGGACTTATACTCGTATGCATTTTTAATATTGTATGGCTGATTTACGATATTGCAGGCGGTACATATCTTTCAAAATTCTGGCTTGTAATGGGTATTATTGAGCTGGTTCTTATTCCTTTCTTTATCGCGATTCTTTTCTTTATTAACTGGAAGGTTATCGTTGACGGTGCCAATGATAATCTTACTGCTGATTTTATTTCTATGGCAGTTCTTAAGGAAATGGCTGACCATAATAAAAGATATGAAAATACTGAGGTTTGCTGCCTTTTAACTGGCTCTGAGGAGGCCGGACTTCGTGGTGCAGTGGCTTATGCGAAGCGTCACCAGGACGAACTTAAGGAGATTGAAACCGTAGTTATTGCTATGGATACAATGCGCGAGATTGAGCAGCTTCAGATTTATACACAGGGCTGTACAGGTACGCAGAAGAATTCCAATGCAGTTGGTGAGCTCGTTTATGAGGCAGGTGTCAACTGTGGTATTGAGATGAAGGAAACGGATATATATCCCGGTGCTGTTGATGCAGAAGGATTTTCACGATACGGTATTGAAGCTGTTGGTTTTTGCGGTGTAAACCACGACCCTAAAACATATTATCATACACGTCTTGATACACCGGATAACATGAGTGAGGAGTGTATTAACCTTTCACTTGATATTTGTCTTGAGGCAGCTGAGCTTTATGATAACAAAGGCGGTATCGAGTCCTTTCGTGAAGAGGGAAGAAGCCGTTTTAAGAGAGGCTATAATAAATAAAAATAGCGGAGCTGTCGTATATATGATAGCTCCGTATTTTAGAATATAAATTATTGTTTAGGAAACGATACATCCCTCTAAACCACGCACAAAAATATATAAAAATTAATTAATAAATCAATGTTATTCTGTAGGGCAGGGGTTGTTCCCCTGTTAGGGTAAATGTCTGCGAAACAGACAAAAGGGTCTGCTTCGCAGATTTGCTCCTGCCCTACAGAATGTTAACAACATTACTGATAAACTTAACATAATTTAATACATTTGCCATTAGCAATATCGGTGATACCAATGAAAGATTTACATATACATATTGAACGCGGTGCATATACTGTTGAATGGATTGAGCAGTTTATTGATAAGGCTGTTAAAGAAAATCTTGATGAAATCTGTCTTTTAGAGCATAGTATAAGATTCAAGGACTTTCATCCGACCTTTAAAGAGGCGAGGGAATACAGCAATTATCAGCACAAATGGTTTGATTGTAAGGCAAAAACAGCTCATTCGCTTGACGAATTCAAGGCACTTGTCGATGTAATCAGAAAGAGGGACTATCCAATTAAAGTCTCCTTTGGTCTTGAAATCTGTTGGTTTGAACAGCATCAGGATATGATTCAGAATTTGACAGCAGATGGCTTTTTTGATTATCTTTTAGGCTCTGTTCACTGGATTGACAACTGGACCTTTAATCAGCGTAAGTATCAGTGGTTTGGTAAGGATTTCAATTCTATTTATAAGCGTTATTTTGAAATGCAGAATACGCTTGTTGATAGTGGTATATTTGATATCATTGCACATCCGGATTTGATTACCTGTCATAGCCTTTATCCTGATTATGACCTTGCAGATACATATAAAAAGCTGTGTAAAAATATAAAGTCACATCATATGATGCTTGAAATGAATACATCAAAGGGACTTGGCGTTAATAGTCAGTTTTTTGAAATTGCAAAGGACATCGGTGTCCGCTTTTCAACTGGCTCAGATGCCCATAGAACAGAAGATGTAGGCAGACATATAAAACAAGTCAATAGTCTTATATTCCGTACGTAGAATGAATAGGGTCCTTGAACAGCGGAATAAACGGCGGAACAAAGGTGTAGATGAAAAACAGTGCTCCTGTGCCGATAAACAGTGCAATAGCCAGCGTATCATATTTTGGATCTGAAAATTTTTTTGTTTTTATCAGATAGTTGTCTGTTACAAATGAAATGGATACACCGATGAAAAAGGAAAGTATGTTCAGTATTTCAATGGATTTTCCTGATACACCTGTATAGGTGTAATAGAAAATGACAATGGATGCCATACCGATAATGGATGCAATGAATTTGCTTATCAATAATCCTTTTTCCTTTTTTAGCAGGCAGTATTCCATTACAGCCCAGATTAAATAGGGGAAGAACAGGAGCTTCAGATGCTCCCATATGCTTTCATTCACAGGGAAGACAGCGGCGACCGCTAAATTGTAGCCGCTCCATTCAAAAACAAAATGGCTGAGGCTGCCTGTTATGCTTACAAAAATAAATCCGATAATACTGAATTTAAATAAATTATTTTTCATACTATCACCAAGATATGTATATGCCAGAAAATTACGAAATAATCAGAAGGAGCGTTTTATATGGATATTTTAAAGCCTTTGTTTAAAATGATATGGGCAGGAACAGAGAAATCAGACAATAAGCGTATTGCCTCCCAGACTATGCCGGATGGTGTTGTATGTATAACAGACATACCGTACATAAATGATTTGAATAAATATCATCTGCTTGATATTCATTATCCTGAAAATACAAAAGAGCGTCTGCCGCTTATTGTTGATATTCACGGCGGTGGCTGGTGGTATGGCACGAAGGAGATTAATAAGCATTATTCGATGGAGCTGGCAAAACGCGGCTTCGTTGTGGCGAATATCAATTACCGCCTTGTTGACAGGGTCACTATAATTGACCAGCTTGCAGATATTTTTGATTGCCTGAAATGGATTGATGATCATATGGATAAATATCCTATTGACAGAGAGAATGTTTTTCTTACAGGAGACAGTGCAGGCGGTCAGTTCTGCTGCCTTACTGCACAGATTAATGCGGACAGTGATTTGAGGAAAAGACTGTTCTTGACTGATAACAGAATGAAATTCAAGGCAGCCTGTGCCACATCACCTGTCATTGATCTTGTGTCTCCCAATGTAATGATGAATGCCAATCTTACCTCTTTGCTTGGAAGTGTGAATCATAAGGAGTCACCGTATTATTTCCTTATGCAGTTTGAGAATGTGGCAACGAAAGATTTGCCGCCGTTTTATATTGTGACCTCAAGCGGCGATTTTGTCAGAAAGCAGTCCTATAAGCTGAAGAGAATTCTTGACAGTCTCGGCGTTGAAAATGAGCTGCACGACTATGCGGATAAGTATAACGGCAAAAAGCTTGCCCACGTATTCAGTGTTCTTGAACCGCATATCCCTCCTGCAAAAAACAATATGGATGCTATCGCAAGATTTTTTAAGGAACATATGTAATATTTCTATTGACATTTTGAATATCTTGTGTTAAAGTATAAATCGCGCGATAAGTGCAAAGCTATAAATACTTGACAGGTATAACCCGTCAGCTTGCAGAAGTACTCAAGTTGGTGACGAGGCGCCCCTGCTAAGGGCGTAGGTCGGGCAACCGGCGCGAGAGTTCGAGTCTCTCCTTCTGCGCCAATAAAAAAGGAACAGTTTTTTACTGTTCCTTTTTTATTTACAAAATAAAGGAGAGACGAGAACAGGACATCGCTATGATGCTGTTTTTGTAATAGTACCAATTGACGGCTTGACAATCAAATCATTTTTTGTTAATATAAATTCAATATGAAACGGCTTTGAAAAAGAGGAGTAATGTACCTGTTTCTTTCAGAGAGTATCCGGTGGGTGAAAGGATACAGAAAGGGTATGTGAAGGTAGCTTTTGAGCCGGCAGGGTGAACTGACAGTAGCCTTGTCCGTATATCTGCGTTAAGGATTTGAGTGGCATTTTTTATAAATGCAATTTGAGTGGTACCGCGAATTCTGTGCTTTCGTCTCATTGTGAGATGAAAGCATTTTTGTTTTTTAGAAATGAATCATAAAAGGAGTTTTGATTATGGCAAAAGAACTTGCAAAACAGTATGATCCGAACGATGTTGAGGATCGCACCTATAAATTCTGGTGTGACAATAAGTATTTTCACGCTGAGGTGAATCCTGAGAAGAAACCATATACAATCGTGATTCCGCCTCCGAATATTACAGGACAGCTCCATATGGGTCATGCTCTTGATAATACGCTTCAGGATATTCTTATCCGATTCAGGAGAATGCAGGGTTACGAAGCTCTGTGGCTTCCGGGCACGGACCATGCATCTATTGCTACTGAGGCTAAGATTGTTGAGGCTATGCGTAAGGAAGGCATAACGAAGGAAGATATCGGCAGAGACGGTTTCCTTGAGCGTGCATGGGCATGGAAGGATCAGTACGGCTCACGCATTATTGAACAGCTTAAGAAAATGGGTTCATCCTGTGACTGGGACAGAGAGCGTTTCACCCTTGATGAAGGCTGCTCAAAGGCAGTGCGTGAGGTGTTTGTAAACCTCTATGAAAAGGGTTTAATTTATCAGGGCAAGCGTATGGTTAACTGGTGTCCTCACTGCTGTACAACAATTTCAGATGCTGAGGTTGAGTACGAAGATCAGGCAGGTCATTTCTGGCATCTGCGTTATCCATTTAAGGATGGTACAGGCTATGTTGAGCTTGCTACCACAAGACCTGAAACCTTACTTGGTGATACTGCTGTTGCCGTTAATCCTAACGATGAAAGATATAAGGATATTATCGGAAAAACACTGATTCTGCCTATCGTTCACAGGGAAATTCCTGTTATTGCCGATGATTATGTTGATATTGAATTCGGTACAGGTGTTGTTAAGATTACACCTGCTCACGACCCTAACGACTATGAGGTTGGTCTGCGTCACAATCTTGAAATCATTGATGTTATGACAGATGACGGTCATATCGCTGAGGGTTGGGGCAAGTACACAGGTCTTGACCGCTATGAATGCCGTAAAGAAATTGTTAAGGATTTAGAGGCTGAGGGTGCACTCATTGAGATTGAGGACTACAGCCATAACGTAGGTACCTGTTACAGATGCCATACCTCCATAGAGCCAAGACTTTCCAAGCAGTGGTTTGTAAAAATGGAGCCTCTTGCTAAGCCTGCCATTGATGTTGTTAAGAACGGCAAGGTTAAATTTGTTCCTGAGCGTTTTGATAAAATTTATTTCCACTGGATGGAAAACATCAAGGATTGGTGTATTTCCCGCCAGCTCTGGTGGGGACATCGTATTCCTGCGTGGTACTGTGATGACTGCGGTGAGGTAACCGTTTCTAAGGAAGATGCCTGCACCTGTGCACACTGCGGCAGCAAGAATATTCATCAGGACCCTGATACACTGGATACCTGGTTCTCGTCAGCTCTGTGGCCGTTCTCAACACTCGGCTACCCTGAAAGCACGGAGGAACTTAAGTATTTCTATCCTACAAACACACTCGTAACAGGCTATGATATTATCTTCTTCTGGGTTTCAAGAATGATTTTCTCAGCGGTTGAACATACGGATAATATTCCTTTTGACACAGTTCTGATTCACGGTCTTGTCCGCGATTCACAGGGCAGGAAGATGAGTAAATCACTGGGCAATGGTATTGACCCGCTTGAGATTATTGATGAGTACGGTGCAGATGCACTCAGATTCACACTCGCAACAGGTAATTCACCGGGTAACGATATGCGTTTTTCAGATGATAAGGTTAAGGCATCGCGCAACTTTGCAAATAAACTGTGGAATGCTGCACGTTTTGTTCTTATGTATCTTACCGATGAATTTGAGTATACCGGACTTCCTGCTGAGCTGGAAATTGAAGACAAGTGGATTGTTTCAAAGGTGAATGCACTTGCAAAAGAGGTTACTGATAATCTTGAAAAGTTTGAGCTTGGTATTGCCATTCAGAAACTCTATGATTTCATCTGGGATGTATTTTGTGACTGGTATATTGAGATTGCTAAAATCAGATTGCAGGGCGATGATGAAAAGGCTAAGGACACAGCGAAATCTGTACTCGTTTATGTTCTTACCGATATTCTTAAATTACTTCATCCGTTTATGCCGTTTATTACGGAGGAGATTTATCAGGCTATTCCGCACAGTGACGAGTCCATTATGATTTCAAAATGGGTGGAGTATGATGAGTCACTTTCCTTCACAGCTGATGAGACTGAAATGGAAAGAATCATGAAGGCTATCCGTGCCATCCGCAACAGGCGATCTGAGATGAATATCCCTCCAAGCAGAAAGGCGACTGTTTATGCTGAAACAGCGTATGCAGATACCTTTGCTATGGGCAGTGAATTTATCAAGCGTCTTGCATCTGCCAATGAGGTTGTTATCGGTGACAGCTTTGAGAATCTCGGCAACACCGTAACAATCATTACCGATGATGCGAAGATTTATATTCCTATGGGTGATCTTGTTGATTTTGAGGCTGAGAAAAAGCGTCTTGAAAAGGAGCTTGCTCAGGCTCAGGATAAGCTTGATTTCATCAATAAAAAGCTGTCAAATCCCGGTTTTGTGAATAAAGCACCTGAAAAGGTTGTTAATCAGAATAAGGCAGACGCTGCAAAGCTTGAAGAAAAGATTGCTAATATCAGGAATTCCATTGAAACACTTGGTAAATAAATTTTATAGGGGAGGGTTATTCAAGCCCTCCCAATCAATAATATTATGACATATGAAAATGCATTAAACTTTATAATAAAAAAGCAAAGTCTCGGCATTAAGCCGGGACTTGCTCGTATATCTGCATTGCTTGATGCTATGGGCAATCCGCAGAATGATTTGAAAATAGTCCATATTGCCGGTACGAACGGCAAAGGCACTGTTGCTTATACAATTGCCGATACTCTGATTGATAACGGATTTAAGGTTGGTCTTTTTACATCTCCTTATGTGCTTGATTACCGCGAGCAGATTCAGCTTAATGGTAATTTTATCAGCGAAGAGGATCTAGCCTATTATGTGGAAAAATATCAGCATAACGACTGCACTGAGTTTGAAATGCTTACTGCAATTATGTATAAATACTTTGCAGATAAAAAAGTAGATTACGCTGTTGTTGAGTGCGGTATGGGCGGTGCAAATGATTCAACGAATGTTGAAAAAGAAAATCTTTCGGTTATCACATCCATTGCTCTTGACCATACAAATTTTCTTGGCGATACGATTGAAGAAATTGCTCTGGAAAAGGCAGGAATCATTAAAGAAAACTGCACCTGTGTGCTTTATCCCAATCCGGAGGTTGAGCATATTTTTGAACAGGTGTGCAAAGAAAAAAATGCAAAGCTTGTTAAAAATGACTGTAATAAAAGTGATTCCTTTTTTGCAAAGAATCACACTACTGCGGCATATGCACTGTTTGAACTTGGGTTAAAGGTGAATGTTACTTTATCTGTTCCTTTGGGCAGACAGAGTTATAGCAAAAACGGTATTTTGTTTGACGGCGGTCATAATGTTGATGCCGCACGTGCCCTTGAATGGATTCTCAATAATAATGTTGCTGTTATCGGTATGATGCGTGATAAGAATGTTGACGGTTATCTGTCAGTTGTTGCACCGCATTGTAAAAAGATTATTGCAACAACACCGACTAATCCTCGTTCAATGCCTGCCGCCCGGCTTAAAGAAATAGCAGCGAAATACTGTAATGATGTCATTGCAATTGATTCACCTGTTGAAGCCGTTCGTTACGGAAGGGAAAATGGACTTGATTTAATCTGCGGCTCTTTCTATCTTATAAGAGATGTTATAAAAGAATTTGATGAATAACAAAATACGATAAAATATTCAATACCAATCTGCTACTATGTTTGCAGATTGGTATTTTTTGTTGCCGATTTTTAGGAGTGAAGATAATGAATGTTACGATTGAGGCAAGCGGAAGTATCGTTATTGCCTACCTTATCGGTGAAATTGATCACCACACAGCAGCTGATGTAAGAGAGAAGATTGACAGTATTATCAAATATAAAAAGCCGAATCATTTAATCATTGATTTCAGAAATGTTACCTTTATGGATTCCTCAGGCATCGGTCTTGTTATGGGCAGGTACAGGCTTATGCAGAGCATTTCACCCACTGCAAGCCTTGAAATTAAAAATGTTACCGCACAGGCCAAAAAGATTATGGAGCTGGCAGGACTGGGCAGAATCGCAGTTATTAAGGAGTATAAAAATGAAGAAAATGAATGAATTCAGATTAACGATAGACAGTAAGAGTATCAATGAGGCATTTGCAAGGGTAGTGGTTTCTTCCTTTGTAACACCGCTTGATCCGACCCTTGAGGAGATTGCCGATTTAAAAACGGCTGTCAGTGAGGCGGTTACCAACTGTATCGTCCACGCGTATAAAAATACATGCGGAAAGATTTACATAACAGGCTCAGTAGATGAAAAGAATACAGTAAAGGTAACAATCCGTGACAAGGGCTGCGGTATTCCTGATATCGGACAGGCTATGACGCCGCTGTTTACAACAGGTGAGGGGGACAGAGCAGGTCTTGGTTTCACTGTTATGGAGAGCTTCTGCGACTCTGTTCGTGTACGCTCAAAGCAGGACAAGGGTACCACCGTAACGCTTTCAAAGAAAATTGAAGGGAAATCAAAATGGTAACAGATACCAGAGAGGAAATGATAAGTCAGAATATCGGACTTGTCCATTCCATTGCAAATCGTTTTCGCGGCAGAGGGGCAGACTATGATGATTTGTTCCAGAGCGGCTGCGTGGGGCTCATAAAGGCTGTAGATAACTTTGATGCGTCAAAGGGCTTTGCTTTTTCTACCTACGCAGTTCCTGTGATAATGGGCGAAATCAAACGTATCTTCCGTGACGGCGGTGCAATTAAGGTCAGTCGTTCCCTTAAAGAAAAGGCGATCAAAGCACAGACGCTCAGAGATAAGTTCGTTAAACGAGAACTCAGAGAGCCCACTGTTTCCGAATTATCGCAAATGCTGGGTTGCTCACTGGAGGAAACAGCAGAGGTGCTGAATGTTATCGCCCCTATGATTTCCCTGAATTCCTCCGGTGAGGACGGAGAAAATACATTGGATATTCCGATTGATGAAAGTGATATGCTGTTTGATCGACTATCCGTTCATCAGCTTATCACACACCTTGATAAAACGGAGCAACAGATTATTAACCTGCGGTATTATAAAGGCTATACGCAGTCAAAAACAGCAAAGGACTTGGGCGTATCCCAAGTCCAGATTTCACGTAAAGAAAAAGCAATACTCCAAAAGCTCAGAAAGCTGATGGAGTAGTATTTAATCTTATAGTTTAGCGAACTGAATATCGACAGCCTGAAGATGCAAAAAACAGGCATATCTGCACATTTTTTCTCTTGCCATACGACAGTATGCCTGCGAAAAAGAAATGCACAGTTATACACTATTC
>UQVI01000068.1 GCA_900544515.1 uncultured Oscillospiraceae bacterium
ATAGCTGAAAAGATAATGATTTTAAGCAACACTTCGTTATCGCGCCTCAGCTTTTGTATGCAGGGTATTACGCTTCAATTATTCACTTCTCAGTGCATCAATAGGACTCATCTGGGCTGCCTTCTTTGCCGGATAAATACCGAAGAACAATCCGACACCACTGGAGAACAGAAGAGCAAGAGCAATAAGCCACCATGTAATATTAGGTGCTATATCAATGATTGAGCAGGCGGCGAATGCACCAGCAACACCTATGGTAACACCAATGGCACCACCGATCAGACACAGGATGATTGACTCGGTCAAAAACTGCATCGTTATGACCTTCGTCTTTGCTCCCAATGATTTTCGGATACCGATTTCTCTTGTACGCTCTGTAACCGATACGAGCATAATATTCATTACGCCTATGCCGCCGACTATAAGTGAAATTGCGCCAACACAAGCAATAAAAGCTGTGAGGACAGACATAATAATATCAACAATTTCAACATATGTTGCCATATTCTGAGCAGTATACATATTATTGGAATAATTACCATGCGCTGATTTCAAATAGTTTACTGTTGCATTTCCAACTGCGTCATAATCATACCCCTCTTCAGCAATAACAAATGCACTGCTGAGCTGAGCATCAGCACCTGTTATCTGTGTAAGCGTTGTACAGGGCATAAATAAAGCAATCATAACCTGATCTGAATTCATCTGGAACATATCAGCCATACTGCCCCCACCCATTGAATTAACCATCTGGTCAATGTTCGCAACACCGCAAACCTTTACCTTCATTGATTTACCACTTGAGGAAACTGTTATATATTCATTGGTAACATCTTCATATCCAAAGGCTGTCTTGGCAGACAGTGTACCGATTACGGCTACAGGAGCATTTGAATCATACTCTTCATCATTAAAGAAGCGTCCATAGTCACAGGGAGCAGTAAGTGCAAACTGAACATCACTGTTTACACCTATCATCATTACAGTTGCCTCAGTAGCTGATTTATCTATCGTAGCTCTGCCAAAGCCCATAAGCATTGGAGAACAGCGCTCAACACCCTTAACCTTATTTTTGATATTTTCAATATCGTCAAGAGTCATATAATCGTTTTCAGTTGCTGTTGTTGCATCAACACTGACAAGCACTGCATTAGAGCCCATATCCTCAATCATACCGACAATATAGTCTCTTACACCGGTACCGGCACCGATAATCATAATTACGGAGCTTATACCTATTATGATACCAAGCATTGTAAGAAGGCTGCGCATCCAGTTTGATTTGATACACTTGACAGCGATTTTCAGACTTTCCTTAATATTCACGCTGAAATCTCCTTACTTTTCTATAACTTTTACCTTAAATGTATCTTCTTCGTAGGTTGATTCAGGAGCAGCAACAATTCTGTCACCGACTTTAAGACCTGATTTTACCTGATATATAGCGTCAGATACTGCACCTGTTTCAATCAGAGTCTTTGTTACAGTCTTTTCTTCCTCATCATAAAGGTATACATATGAGCCTGTTTTTTCAAGCTTAATCGCTTCAATAGGAACTGCAACAACGCCTAAATATTCACCTGTCTTAATCTCAACATCAGCATCAAAGCCGGCAATAATATTTTCATCTGTCTCTGGAATTGTAACTGTACAATCAACACCTGCACCTGTACCTGTAAGGCTTGAAAGTCCGCTAATACCTGCCATAGAACCTACGCTGTCAAGAATACTGCCTGAAGAACCGCCTGTTGCAGTAGGCGCTATTGCAGAAACCTCACCATCATAAGAACCATATGCGGTAGTTACCTTTACAGGCATACCAACCTTTACCTTATGTAAATCATATTCACTAAGACTTACAGTTACAGCCATTGAATTCAAATTCTCAAGCTTGATTCCTGTTGAAAGAAGTGTGGTCTGTGTGCCTGCCTCAATATCAACTTCTGTTATTGTACCGTCGAATGAAGCAACCCAGCCTTCTTCCATTTCCTTTTTCTGCTGCTCAAGCGTATCAAGCGCCTTCTTTGATGCATCAATAGCCTTCTTCTGTGCAGTGAGCATAGTATCATCTGACTGTACTTTATAGATAGCGTACTGTGCCTCAAGGGATGCAAGCTGAAGCTGAGCCGCAGTTAATGAAACATTGTTTGAATTAATAAGAGCACTTGTAACCGCTTCAAAATCAATTGCTGAAACAGCAGCATGAATCATATCCACAGCTACATCGCTCTCAACAATCAGATTAGCAGCGTCAATAATACCATCCTTAAGTGCCTTTGAAACAGCAGCAGCCACTCTGTCTGCTATAACATCACTGTCAAACACACCCTCCTCAATGGCATCGGTAATTGTCTTTGTAATAATTTCAGTTAATGCTGTAAGCGTGTGAAGATCATTTGTAATCTGACTTAAATTCTTATTAAGCTCAGCAAGTGCCTCTGCAAGAGAACCAATATCTGATGCGGATGATGTCGGAGCAGTAGTAGGAGTCGTTGTGCTTTCACTTACAGACGGCATTGTCGGCTGACGTCTTGTAGTTGAAGGCTTTGTTGTCTCTCTTTTTGTAGTGGTTCTGGCGGTTGTTTTTTTCGTAGTTTTCTTAACAGTAGTAGCTGACTTTTTCTTAAGCTTTTCAATTGTCTTTTCAGTTTCAGCAATTTCAGACTTAATTGCATCAGCCTTTTTCTTTGCTGAGCTCTGTGATGCAACAGCACTGTTATAACTGCTGAGTGACTCGTTATAGCTTGAACGAAGTGAATTTATCTGACTGTCAAGTGACTCAACATTAAAGGTTGCAAGAACATCGCCCTTCTTAACCTTGTCGCCTACCTTAACAAAAACTTCTTTAACAGTTGCAACAGTTCCAACCTTATACTCTTTTACGGAGCCGGAGGAAACCTCACCGGTTAAAGAAACGCTTTCATAGATGTCATCAGTAGCGATTGTATAAAGCGAAACTTCTTTACCGCTGTTTGCTTTTGAAACACCGAAAATAACTCCGGCAACAATTGCAATAACAAGAATAATGCAAATTGGAATTATTATTTTCTTTTTACTTTTCTTTACAGTTGCCATAAAACTAACCTCTGCTTTATATTGATTTATAATTTTGTATGATTAGTATAATTCCGTTTTGTATAATTGTCAATAACAAATTGTAAATTTCACGATTTATTCACAACTTATTTTGCATTAAGTGCTTTCTGACCGATATCTTTTCTGTAATGCGCATTTTCAAACTTGATTTTATCTACGGCAGCATATGATTTTTCAAGTGCCTCTTCAAGAGTATTGCCCAGAGCAGTAACACCTAATACACGGCCGCCTGAGGTAACGAGTTTTTCGTCATTTATTGCAGTGCCTGCGTGATATACCGTAACACCGTCGAGCTGACCCTCAGTAAGACCTGTAATTTCTATTCCTTTCGGATAGGATTTAGGATAGCCGCCTGATGCCATAATGACACAGGTGCAAGCCTCATCAGACCATTCTATGTCAAGCTCTGAAAGTGTTTCATTATTAATAGCCTCAAAGATATCCATTATATCTGTTTTAAGTCTTGGAAGAACAACCTGTGTTTCCGGATCACCGAAACGGCAGTTGTACTCAATAACCTTTGGTCCCTTCGGTGTAATCATCAAACCGAAGTACAGACATCCCTTAAAGGTTCTGCCCTCCGCATTCATTGCATTGATTGTAGGAACAAAGATTTTTTCCATACATTCCTTTGCAACATCGTCAGTATAATAAGGGTTTGGAGAAACAGTGCCCATACCGCCTGTGTTGAGCCCCTTATCGCCGTCAAGAGCTCTCTTATGGTCCATTGATGAAACCATAGGCTTAATACACTTACCGTCAGTAAATGCAAGAACGGATACCTCAGGACCTGTCAGAAATTCCTCAACAACAACATTATTTCCTGACGCACCGAAGATTTTATCCTCCATAATTTCCTTAACACCTGCAATTGCCTCATCAAGTGTTTCAGGAATGATAACGCCCTTACCCAGTGCAAGACCGTCTGCTTTGATTACTGCAGGAAATTCATTCTTTTCTTTAAGATAATCAATAACATCCTCAGCCTTGTCAAACACCCTGTATTCAGCAGTAGGGATATTGTATTTAAGCATCAGGTCCTTTGAAAATACCTTTGAACCCTCAATGATTGCTGCATTGGCTTTTGGTCCGAAGGTGGCAAAGCCTGCATCGTTAAGTGCATCTACCATACCTGCAACAAGCGGATCATCAGGAGCAACTACAACGAAATCAGCCTTGATTTCCTTAGCAAGATTAACAACACCATCAATATCTGTTGCAGAAACATTGTAGCAATCTGCATCATACGAAATACCGCCGTTACCGGGACAGCAGGCAATACTGCCAACTCTGTCTGATTCTTTTATCTTTCTTATAAGTGCGTGCTCTCTTCCGCCGCCTCCTACTACTAATACTTTCATATTTAATCTCCTTTTTATGTTTATTATGCGGAATAATTTCCTATTCCCATAGTTTAGTAAACTATACCATTGCGAATTGTTATATGGCGGATATTGAATCGCCCATACAATGAATACTTCAGTATTTAAAGCACAATAGGACGATTAAAAAACCGTCCTTGTGATTTATTTATTCTTATTTATAATTCTTGTTTCCTCTTCGCCTGTTTCAAGATTAATGAAGCGTGTGAAAAGTGAAACCTTGTTATCCTCATTGAGGTTTGCCCATATCATATCGGTGAATGAGTCGATATCGCCGTCAATTACAACCGGTGTCGGCTCACCTTCAAAAGAAGGAATAGGATCACCGTCACATTTATATGTATGAATAAAATGACCTAAACCAGCTACAGCAGGATATTCATAGAAAAAACGAACACACTGCGGCTCACCGTTATTTGATTTTAATATTGAAAGATTATAATCGCCGTTTGACTTAACAACACCGGAAATTCTTGGTGTATAATTAGGAGCATCAGGCTCAAATTCACGTGTAACCAGTGCATGATGATAACAGAATCCCTCACTCATATGATCATAGATAGTGTCTGTCTGGTCTCCATTTGTAACAATTGTTTTGCCGTCAATTTTCAAAACAGGATTATAAATAATAAGGCTCGGGTCTTCCATTTTTGATTCATCAAAAGCCTTTGTACGAATACCGCCTCTGTCGTTTTCCTCAAAAATTCTGTTACGGCTGTTCACACTTCTGCCCATAATGAAATAAGCAATAACTGCATTTTTGCCGTCCTTTGATTTACCTAGAACGATACCGCGTCCCGGATATGAATTTGTACTTAATTCCTTTTCAAGAGTTGTAATTTCCATTCTATCACCTCAGATTATTTCAGTCTTATTATCAATTACTTTTATTCTGCCTTCACAGAAAAGGGACACAGCCTGCGGAAGAATTTTCCATTCACACTGTTCCATAACTCTTTTCTGCAAAATCTCAGGAGTATCACCGTTTTCAACAGCAGCCGCTTTCTGAAGAATAATCGGTCCGCCGTCGCACTCCTCTGTTACAAAATGGACTGTTGCACCTGTCAGCTTAACACCCTTTTCCAGCACAGCCTCGTGAACATGAAGTCCGTAAAAGCCTTTGCCGCAAAAGGACGGAATCAGAGCAGGATGAACATTCATCATCTTGTAAGGAAAAGCCTTGACAATCTGCTCATCCAGTATTGTCATAAAGCCTGCATAAACAACAAGGTCTGCCTTTTCCTCAATGAGTGCATCGGTTACTGCTTTTGTATAAGTATGAACATCATCATACTCTTTTCTTGCAATAACACGGGTAGCAATACCGTTTTTCTCAGCTCTTTCAAGAGCATAGGCATCAGATTTTGAAGCAATAACACAGGTGATTTTTCCATTCTTGATTTCACCGCGATTCTGGGCATCAATCAGTGCCTGCAGATTTGTGCCGCCGCCTGATACAAGAACTGCTATGTTCATCATACTAATTCAACACCCTTTTCGCCTGCTTTGATTTCGCCAATAATGGCAGCCTGCTCACCGTTTTCCTCAAGAATACGTACAGCCTCATCTGCCTTATCAGCGTCAACTGCAATCACAAGGCCTGTACCCATATTAAAGGTGTTATACATATCTCTTTCTGGAATATTGCCTGTTTTCGCAATAAGGTCAAAGATAGGCTTTTTAAAGCATTTATCCTTTTCAATAACAGCAGTAAAGCCGTCACTAAGCATTCTCGGTACATTTTCATAAAAACCGCCGCCTGTGATATGGCTGATTGCATTTACAGTCACCTTTTCCATAAGTGCAAGAAGAGGTTTCACATAAATTCTAGTAGGAGTAATAAGTTCCTCACCGAGCGTTTTACCAAGCTCGTCGTAGTATACCTTTATGGTCTCTTCATTGATATTGAATACTTTTCTGATAAGTGAAAAGCCATTTGAATGAATACCTGATGATGCAACACCGATAAGGGCATCGCCTGCCTTAAGATTTTCACCTGAAACAAGCTTGTCCTTTTCGCCGATACCAACAGTAAAGCCTGCAAGGTCATATTCCTCATTCGGCATAAGACCCGGATGCTCCGCAGTCTCACCGCCTACAAGAGCACAGCCGGCCTGAACACAGCCCTCTGCAACACCTGCAACAATCTGTGCAATCTTTTCAGGATAGTTTTTGCCGCAGGCAATATAGTCAAGGAAGAAGAGTGGCTTAGCACCTGAGCAGGCAACGTCGTTAACACACATTGCCACGCAGTCAATGCCGACTGTATCATGCTTGTCCATAAGGTAAGCAAGCTTGATTTTTGTTCCTACACCGTCTGTACCTGATACAAGAACAGGATTCTTATACTCGCCGTAAGGGATTTCAAACATACCGCCGAAACCGCCGATACCACCGAGCACACCCGGAATCGTTGTTCTTTTAACATGTGATTTAATAAGCTCAACAGATTCATAACCTGCGGTTACATCAACACCTGCTGCTGCATAGCTTTCGCTGAAACTTTTTTCCATATCTGTTATATCTCCTTAAGTTTTTCCTGTAATGCAGCATCCTTTTCACGAACCTGCTGTGCCATATCTTTTCTCATATCCTGCAGTTTTTTCATTAAATCAGCATCACCTACAGCAATAATCTCTGCTGCAAGGATAGCAGCATTCTTAGCTGCATTAACGCCAACAGTGGCCACAGGAATTCCCGGAGGCATCATAACCGTTGCAAGCATTGCATCCATGCCGTCAAGCACCTTAGCTGAACAAGGAATACCGATAACAGGAAGTGTGGTTGATGCTGCGAGAACTCCGCCGAGATGAGCAGCCATACCTGCTGCTGCAATAATAACTCCAAATCCGTTTTCAATGGCATTTGATGAAAATTCATTTGCCTCCTGCGGTGTACGATGGGCACTCATAACCCTTACCTCAGTTTCAATACCAAGCTCCTTTAACTGCTTGATTGCCGGTGTAACAATCGGCAAATCGCTGTCTGAGCCCATAATGATTGCAACCTTCTTCATAATACTCTCCTTTATAAAAAAATATCATAGTTATTATATATTAAGACACTTTAATTTTCAATATAGAAAAGTGCCTAATTTATACATTTAATCATAAATACTTTCGGTAATTTTTCCATACGTGAAAAAATTTTCCGCGTGTCTGAAGTCCTCATCATCAATGATTCCGTCCTGATTATAATCAAGCATTTCACAAATATACCTGCTATCGTCGGTATATTCCCCATAAAGCTTTCTGAATACAGCAAAATCTTTTGCATTCACATATCCGTCAGGATGATAATCATCATTAAATAGAGTTATATCACCAAGCTTCATATCCATATCCGCATCACTGACAATGTCCATGTTTCTTGCCGCTGCAAAAGGTGAGCTTACCGAAAATTTTCCGACAGATGCAGGAACATAAAAATCAAAATTCCCATCACTGTCCGTGATTGCAAGATTCTCCCCACCTGCTGATATATAAGCATTTCTGACAGGATAATGGTTTACACTGCTTCCGTCAGGCCCTTCCATTAAAAGCACTCTGCCGGTTATGTGAACACCGAGCCTTTTAACAAAATCCGTTTTATAGCTGAAACCACAGTTTTCACAATTATATAATGTATATCCGTCAGCGGTTAGGGTTTCCGGCACAACGGTGCAAACATAGCTATGTGTATTTTCCATATTAACCGTAAAGCTGCCAAGCGACATTTCGCTTACACATTTAACAGTGAATACATATTCCCTGCCTGCCTCAAGATATCCTCCAACCGTAAAATTCAAATCATCAGGAGAATTATCGTCATAGAGGATATCATCAAATATACAATCCACATCAACACTCCCAAGTGAAAAGAACTTGTAATGATCACTTACGGTAGGTGTAAAAATGAAATACATTTCATCCCTGAAAGAATCCATAAAGTATTCGCAGCCTACTGAATGACCCTCTTTGATGGTAAATTCATTCAATACATGATAGTTATCTGTATTTTTGATTTTATCTGTAGCATAGGTATATGCAGGTGAATCACGGTAAACATTCAGCACAAAATCACTGTACACGTAGCCGACCTTGTTTTTCTCAAAGCCAAAGCTGTAGGATAGCAGCGTTGCACGTTTCGGCACATCAACGCTTTTCAGTTGAGGACAGCGGAGAAAAGCCTTTGAGCCGACTGAAATATCGGAATACATATCATCAAAAACAACACTTTCAAGTGCCAGGCAGTTTTCAAAAGCTGACGAGCCTATTTTTGTCACAGCCGCTGGAATGGCAATACTTTTTAAATTCGTTGAGTAGTAAAAAGCATTGTTGCCGATGGATATCAGTCCCTCAGGAAGTGTTATACTTTCTGCAGAATTAATACCGCTCAGGGCATAATTACCAATAGTCGTCAGAGTGGAAGGCAATTCAAAATCAGCTGCACGTACATTGTAGAAAAAGTAATCACCTAATGCAGTGATTCCCTCTTCAACCACAACCTTTTTTATAGATTCATCACGCCACTCATACCACGGCTGGGACACACTGTCGTTACGAAAGTTGGGAGTAATACCGATACCGCTGATTGTCAGCGTTCCTGTTGACGCCTCAAAGGCATAATATGTATCCGTTGCACCCAGCTGTGTCTTTTCTATATCCACAAGCTGTTCCTTAGCAGGAGAAATAATATTCGCATATAAAACAGTCAACAGTAAAACGACTGTTCCTAATAATACTGAAACTGTCTTTTTCACAATATCCCTCCCATCACAGATTACTTCAGTATAGTTTGATGAACTGAAGAACAACAGCCTGAGAATGCAAAAAATCGATATATCTGCACATTTTTTCTCTTGGCATACTTTGCATATTCTGAGCATTTTTAACGCTATTTAAGACGAAATCAGTCTTTTATAACCTATTGCTATTCAGT
>UQVI01000069.1 GCA_900544515.1 uncultured Oscillospiraceae bacterium
TCTACACTCGACTAGTCGTCGGCAGCGTCAGATGTGTATAAGAGACAGCTCTTTATGGTTTTATTTCAAGCATAATAAAAAATATATTCATGAGGTATTAACTATGAGAGAGTTTGATGACAAGCTGCTTACAAAGAAATTTGACAACACACGGTTATATATTTTAGGTGACACATCATCAACAATGAGAGCATTACTAACCAATGACAACGATATTTCACCCAAATCAAAGGCGCTTTTAGATGAATTATATGACAGTGTTCATAATGATATTGGTCATTTAAACTGTGATGAATATACGAACATATACATTGTTGAAGAGGGTCACAACTACAAATAAAACAGAATAACACAAAATAAGCCTGAAGGAACAAAACCTTCAGGCTTTTATTTTCTTTATTTAAAGAAAAGAGGAAGCTTTTCAAGGAAAACGATATCGGTTCTGTCAGCAGCATCACCCTCTGCCAGAGGTGCTGCACTGGCTACGATTTTACCGCCGAATGCCTCAACAAGGCCGATAACCGCCTTCAGGCTTTCACCTGTTGAAATCACATCATCAAGTATCAGAACTCTTTTATCTTTAAGTAAATCGCCGTCTTCGTGACCGAGATAGAGTGTCTGCTCCTTTTGTGTGGTTATACTTCTTACAGTATATTCAACAGGATGATCCATATACACCTTAACACCCTTACGCGCTACTATGTATTTCCTGCCGCTGAGTTTACTCATCTCATAGGCAAGAGGAATTGACTTCGCCTCCGGTGTGACAATATAGTCAAAATCAGGGCACTTATCAAGCAATGCCTTTGCACAGGCCTCAGTAAGCTCTACATCGCCAAAAAGAATAAAAGCGGCAATATCGAGGCTGTCTGAAACGGCAAAGCGCTTGAGCTGACGTTCAACGCCTGCGATTTTCAGAGTATAGAATTCTTCACTCATATGATTTTTTCTCCCATTTTCACTCCGCCGATAATGTGGAAATGAAGATGCTTAACAGTCTGTCCTGCATCCTCACCGCAGTTATTGATGATTCTGTAAGAGTCAATACCCTGAGACTTTGCAATCTCAGGAATTTTCTCAAATATAGCTGCAACATATTTACTGTTATCCGCTGTAACATCATTTGCAGATTCAATATGAGCCTTCGGTACAACAATAATATGAACAGGTGCAACAGGCGCAATATCCTTGAATGCAAGAATAGTATCATCCTCATACACCTTAGTTGAAGGAATGTTACCTGCAATTATTTCACAAAACAAGCACATAAAAATACCTCTTATTTAATCATAGATTTAACAGTAGCTTCTACTGCTGCAATTGCGCTGTCAAGCTTTGACAAATCCTTTGCACCTGCCATTGCCGAATCAGGACGGCCACCACCGCCGCCGCCTGCAAGCTTAGCAATTTCACGCACAAGATCACCTGCTTTAATACCCTTTGCAATTGCGTTTTTACCGCATACAGCTACAAGATTAGCTTTTTCACCATTAACACCTGCAATAACAGCCACAACGTTATCGCTCTTTGCCTTAAGGTCATCACCCATTGAACGAAGCGCATCCGGCGTTGTACCGTCAACCTTTGCAGTATAAAGCTCAAGACCGTCAATCTCAACAGGCTTGGAGAACATATCCGCACTCTTAAGCTTTGTGAGCTGTGCATTGAGTTTTTGGATCTCCCTATCTTTTTCCTTATTATCAGACAAAAGTGCATCAACTCTTGCAAGAACCTCGCTGTCACTTGTTTTTAGTTCTGATGCAGCTGTCTTAACCGTTTTCTCAGCATTATTAAGATAGTTTAATGTATTTTCACCTGTAAGTGCAACAATCCTTCTTACTCCCGCTGCGACCGAGCTTTCGGAAATAATTTTGAATAAACCAAGCTGTCCGCTGTTTGAAACATGCGTGCCGCCGCAGAATTCTATTGAATAACCATTACAGGAATCAACTACCCTAACAACGCTGCCATATTTTTCACCAAAGAGCATCATTGCACCCATTTTTTTAGCTTCTTCAATCGGCATTTCCTGCATCGTAACAGCTTCAGAAGCCATAATACGCTCATTGACAAGACGCTCTACAAGAGCAACCTGAAATTCACTAAGGGGTTCAAAATGAGTAAAATCAAAACGAACTTCCTTTTCATTAACAAGCTGACCTGCCTGCTCAACGTGTGTGCCGAGCACCTGACGAAGTGCAGCCTGAAGAAGATGTGCAGCAGTATGATTACGCATAACAGCTCTGCGATAATTACAATCAAGCTGTGCATCATAATTTTCATTAACTGAAATTATACCATCAAAAACCTCACCATTATGGAGATAAATTCCATCAGCATTCTTAATTGTTTCATTAACCTGAAATGCATTTTCACCTGCATTAATAACGCCTTTATCTCCAACTTGTCCACCTGATGTGGCATAGAAAGGTGTTTTATCAAGAACTATTGTTCCCTTTTCACCGCAGCCAAGTGCCTCCACAAATTCACCATCAGCATTAATAATAGCAAGTACCTTTGCATTACATTCAAAATCTGTATAGCCTACAAAATCTGTTTTTTCTGTATCTATTTTAATAGATTCACCCTTCCATGCATCTGCACCTGCATCCTTGCGTGCAGCACGTGCAGTTGACTTCTGATTGTCAAGAAGCGCGTTGAACTTGTCCTCGTCAACGGTAATTCCCTTTTCCTCAAGTATATCCTTAGTCAGATCAAGCGGGAAACCATATGTGTCGTTAAGCTTGAAAGCATCCTCACCTGAGAACACATTGCCATCCATCTTTGAAATATACTCATCAAGCAGTGCAAGACCTGCGTCAATGGTTTTGCCAAAAGACTCCTCCTCAGAAAGAATAACCTTTGTGATAAGTTCTTCCTTATCTGCAAGCTCAGGATAAGCCTCTGCATTCTCCTGAATTACGGTTTTACATACTTTATAAAGGAACGGTTCGTTAACGCCTAAAAGCCTTCCGTGACGGCACGCACGGCGTATGAGACGTCTTAAAACATAGCCTCTGCCGTTGTTTGAAGGAATAACACCGTCACCAATCATAAAGGTTGATGAACGGACATGGTCGGTTATTACACGAAGAGAAACATCGTTCTTTTCGTCATCGTGGTAAGTTACACCTGAAATTTCAGAAATCTTTTTCATAATGTTCTGAACAGTATCAACCTCAAAGATATTATCCACATCCTGCATAATGCATGCAAGTCTTTCAAGACCCATACCTGTATCAATATTCGGATGATCAAGAGGTGTATAGTTATTGTTTCCGTCGTTATCGAACTGTGTGAAAACATTGTTCCAGAACTCAACATATCTGTCACATTCACAGCCCGGACCGCAGTCAGGCTTTCCGCAGCCGTATTTTTCACCGCGATCAAAATGAATTTCAGAACAAGGACCGCAGGGACCTGAACCGTGCTCCCAGAAATTATCAGCCTTGCCGAGTCTTACAATATGGTCAGGGGCAACACCGTTCTGCTTCGTCCAGATATCAAAGGCTTCATCATCATTTTCATAAATGGTGATATAAAGCTTGTCCACAGGCATTTCAAGCACCTGCGTACAAAATTCCCACGCCCATGCAGTAGCTTCTTTCTTGAAATAATCTCCAAAAGAGAAGTTACCGAGCATTTCAAAGAAAGTGCCGTGACGTGCTGTTTTACCAACATTCTCAATGTCAGGTGTACGTATACATTTCTGACAGGTTGTAACCCTCTTTCGCGGAGGAGTAACCTCACCTGTAAAATACTTTTTCATCGGTGCCATACCGGAGTTAATCAAAAGCAGACTTTTATCTCCGTTTGGCACAAGCGAAAAACTCGGAAGCCTCAAATGCCCCTTGCTTTCAAAGAAAGACAAATATTTCTCTCTTAAATCATTTAATGATGTCCATTCCATAATTCTATACCTCAAATTTTACTCAATCCAAAAAGCAGTAAATCAAGTAAAATGTATTTTCTTCATAATAAAACGTCAAGGGCAACAATATTTTTGAATACTGTTACCCTTTGAAATTAATCGAGCTTTTCAACAATCTTAGTAAGTTCCTTAACTTCATCAGCTGTGAAGGTAAGACCCTTGCTCATTTTTGAATGATCAGGTGACCAGTCCCTGACATCAATCTTAGGCTCACGTCCGTTCCATGAAATCAGATTAACTTCTCTTGTCCAGCCCCTTGCTGTTTCAGAAATAACGCCAAGATGCTCTGTGATTTCATACTTAATTTCAGGCATTTGTTTCTCCTCCTTTACAGTTTATTTTAAATCAAATTAATTTACTTAATATAATTTATATTCTTAAAGAGCTTTAACAATTTCAGCAGTATCACGTGCGATTGTAAGCTCCTCATCAGTAGCAAGAATAAATACTCTTACCTTGTCAGTAGGATTGGTAAGCTCAGCCTCTGCACCCTTCTGTGTTTTCTCGTTAACAGCCTCATTGATATGAACACCCATATAACCAAGATATGAGCATACCTTTGAACGAAGCCAAACACCGTTTTCACCGATACCGCCTGTAAATACAATGGCGTCAACACCGTTCATTGCTGCGATATATGATCCTATGTATTTAGCAATTTCATAAGCCTGCATCTCGTGAGCAAGGATTGCTCTTTCATTACCCTGAGCCTGTGCAGCACAGATATCACGGTCATCTGAAGATATACCGGAAATTGCGTTCACACCGGATTCCTTGTTAAGCACCTTGTCCATTGCATCAGGATCCAGACCAAGCTTCTTCATAATAAATGTAACAACTGAAGGATCAACTCCGCCGGAGCGTGTACCCATCATAAAGCCGTCAAGAGGAGTAAAGCCCATTGATGTATCAACAACCTTACCGTGATTAACAGCAGCGATTGAAGAGCCGTTGCCGAGATGGCAGGTAATAATCTTAAGATCATTTATGTTCTTGCCGATTTTGTCAGCCACTCTGTGGGAAACAAACTTATGTGATGTGCCGTGAAAACCGTAACGGCGGACACCGTACTTTTCATAATACTCATAAGGAACAGCATACATATATGCCTTAGCAGGCATTGTGCTGTGGAACGCTGTATCAAATACAGCAACCTGAGGAACATCAGGACCGACAACCTCAAGACAAGCCTTATAGCCCTGAAGGTTTGCAGGATTGTGAAGCGGAGCAAGAGGTGAAAGCTCCTCAACTGTCTTTACAACCTCTTCATCAATAAGCGTGCTCTGTGTATACTTGTCGCCGCCCTGAACAAAACGATGACCGATTGCATCAATTTCATTGAATGAGCTGATAACCTTGTACTCACCCTCAGAAAGAATATACTTAACCTCATTAAAAGCATCTGTATGAGTAGGAAGCTCCTTATCGTAGGTATGCTTTTCACCATTCACCTTAACGATAACATTTTCCTCACCGCCATTGATTTTCATACCAATTCTCTCAATAGCACCTTTACAAAGCACAGATTCATCTGACATATCCATTAACTGATACTTGAGTGATGAACTGCCGCAGTTAATAACAAGAATTTTCAAAATATTTCCTCCAACTGTTGAAATAGTTATTTTTATTTAGTATTATAATAATATATAATATATTATTATGTCAAGGACTTTATAGGTAATTTTTATGATAACAGGCATTATTTGCGAATTTAATCCATTTCATGACGGTCATAAGTATCTGATTGACTCCGTAAAAAAAAGCTCTGACGGTGTTGTTTGTGTTATGAGCGGCAGCCTTGTGCAGCGCGGTGAGTTTGCAGTTTATGATAAATTCACAAGAGCTGAGACTGCCTTAAAGAATGGTGCTGATTTAATTATAGAACTGCCCTGTGCTTATTCGGTAATGTCTGCCAACGGCTTTGCAAAATATGCTGTGCAGATTCTGGAGGCAACAGGTGTTGTTGACGAAATTGCTTTCGGTGCTGAGTGTGATAACATTGATGAGTTAACAGCTGTCAGTAAAAAAATCAAAGCGTGTGAAAATGAAATAATCAGCAAAATGAAGGAGGGGCTGTCCTATCCTATGGCACGCAGGGAAATTATAAAAAGTGATATCCTTGACACACCGAATAATATTCTCGCAATTGAATATATCAGTGAAACCACACTCCCCTGCAGAGCGGTAAAGCGTATCGGAAAGGGTCACGATACCGATGATAAAAAATACAGTGCGTCGGCGATCAGAAAAGAACTGAGCCTTGACAATATCTGCACAATAAAAAACTGTGAGATTGCAATCCTTTCAAAGCTCAGAACAATGAGCAAAGAGGATTTTTTACAGATTGAAGATGTCAGCGAGGGACTTGAAAACAGAATAATCGATGCTGTCAGAAGTGCAGTAAGCCTTGAGGAAATATACGATAAAATCAAAACCAAACGCTACACGCACTCAAGAATACGCAGAATAATACTGAAAGCATATATGGGCATAACGAAAGAATACAGCCGTGACGTGCCATATATACGCGTTTTAGGCTTTAATAAAAAGGGACGAGAAATTCTGAGCAAAATGAAAGAAACGTCAAATCTGCCAATCATAAGCCGATATAACGATGTGAAAGATTTAAGCGAATCAGATCAAAGGCTGTTTGAGCTTGAATGCAGGTGCACAGACCTTTATAATCTGGGATACAAAAATCCCCTGCCCTGCGGAACAGAGCAAAGAGCACAAATCGTAATACTGTAATTTGATGAACTGAAGAAAAAGGAGTGTTGCACGAGCACCCTTGATAAAGAGGGTGCTCGCAGGATGCCTTTGATTTGCGATTGACAGCATAGTTTGACTATGCTGTTTTTTCTTTTTGTTTCAGATATTTGTTTTGAAATTGATATTCCCATTCTTCAGCAGAAGGTTCTTTGATTACACCAACACCATTGTAGTAAATATCTACATGCTGATAGCGTTTGCCGTTTATCTTTGTTGGTGCTGATACAACAATCTTTTCAATAAACTCGTGAACAAGTTCGGGTGTCAGTTCTGTTGGCTGTGTAATCCTTTTTACCTTGCCGATAAATGTTTGAATGTTATCAATTTTATCTGTTTCTGTATTGAGTTCTTCCTCAAATTTTGGAACAGCTTCCTTCAATTCCTTTTGTTCATTTTCAAGAGAAATAGACATTGTTGCATAACGCTCATCTGATAACTTTCCTAAAGCGTTATCTTCATATAACTTTTGAATCAGTGTATCAATTTCCTTGATACGCTTTTTTGATTTCTCAAGTTCTCGCTTTCTTGAAGATAATTCTTTCTCTTTTTCAATAGAGAAATTATCAAGCTGCATTTGTGCAAATTCTTTCTTATAAGCAGTTACAAAGAAAAACACTCTTTTCATATCTTCAAGAACAAGATCATAGATTACTTTTTCTCTAATATAGTGCATTGAACAAGTATCGGTATCTTTTCTGAAACTTGAGCAAAAGAAATTTGCGTGCTCTTTTTTGTAGTTATTCGTAGCAGAATAATACATTTTCTTGCCACAGTCTGCACAATAAACTACTCCTGAAAACATACTGATTATTCCTGTACGGTTAGGTCTGCGCTTGTTTTTTCGCAATTCCTGAACAAGATTAAAATCTTCTTCAGTTATAATAGCAGGATGCGTATTCTTAAACACTTTCCATTCTGATTGATTTCTTTCAATCTTTTTCTTGTTCTTAAAGGATTTTGTTGTAGTCCTAAAATTAATCGTATCGCCTATATACTCTTGTTTGGATAAGATAGATGAAACTGTATCACCACACCAATTAAATGGTTTTGCAGGTGGTTTACCACAAGTTCTTCCTATACTAATCCAATACTCACAAGGTGTCATAATTTTAGCAGTACTTAATTGCTTTGCAATTTGTGTAGGTCCAAAGCCTTTGATACAAAGTGCAAATATTCTTTTAACAATTTCAGCCGCAGGCTCATCAATTTCCCATTCTCTTGTATATCCAAATGGTGGATTTGTTGTTAATGGTACTCCTGAATTGCCTTTGTTTTTGAAAACATTTCTAACTTTCTGACTTGTATTCTTTGCGTGCCATTCATTGAACAAGTCCTGCATAGGTACTAAATCACTGATACCCTTTGCGGTATCTATGTTATCCATTATGGCGATATATCTTACACCAAGTCTGTCAAAATCTTCTTCAAGTAACTGACCTACTACAAGTCTGTTTCTTCCAAGTCTTGAATGGTCTTTGACAATCAAGTTTTCAATTCTGCCTTGCTCTGCAAGTTCCATAATTTCCATAAAGGCAGGTCTTGCAAAGTTTGTACCACTCCACCCGTCATCAATGAATACCTTTGTATTGTGAAAGCCGTTTTCCTTTGCATATTTTTCTAATATGGATTGCTGATTTTTAATACTGCCTGATAGTCCGTCCTGCTCATCATCACGAGATAGACGGCAATACAGTGCAGTTATTCGGTCTGTTTGTTTTTTCAATTTATCTCCTTTCTACAGCCGAATATGTTTGATTGTAGGTTACTATAATCATAACACATTCTTTATTATACTTCAACACTTTAAAGCGTAATCCCGAAATTATTTACTGCTCTGTTCTAAAATTCGGACTATCTTGTCCTTAATGCTCTCATTGCTATTGACATTGAAATGCGTAGATACAGAATATACAGTATTATCAATCTCCTTTGTAAAATTAATAGGCTCACGATACAGAGCATTGTTGTACCAATTAATTCTTTCGGCAGATGTCATCTGACATAATTTTTCTATTTGCTTGTTTAATAAATCTGTCAGAAATTTATACTCTTTTTTATCTAATTCAAGTTTAATTATCTTTCCCATTGTAAATCCCTCCTTTTTGATTTCGTTCTGCTGACCGCAAATTTTTGATGCTGTATGTTCATTTCTGCTTTTATGTTTGATTTCATTTCGTCAGTATCAGTTAGAATTGCATTAGCAGTTTTGATTTCTTTTCGTAATTTGGTTAACTGTTTTGTGCAGCAAGCTCTTTCAGATTTAAGCATAGATATTTTATCAATATCCTTGCATCTTCGGAGTTTGTTGTAGATTTGATTTCGCTGATTTGAAATCAATACAATCTGTTCTTGATTATCTGCAATGAGTTGCGTAACATCGTCTATATCATCAAGATTGTATTTTGAAATCAATCGGACTTGATTTGATAGCTTATCAATCTTTCTCCAAGCCTGTTTCATCTCAGGTGATAAAGGCTTATGCTGATTCTTTTTCGGCAAGTAACCCAACCGATAACAATAATACAAATATAGTGCCTTTAATCCTGTAACTTTCTTTACACTTGCAAAAGCTGTCTCTTATACACATCTCCGAGCCCACGAGACTAAGGCGAATCTC
>UQVI01000070.1 GCA_900544515.1 uncultured Oscillospiraceae bacterium
ACGAGATTCGCCTTAGTCTCGTGGGCTCGGAGATGTGTATAAGAGACAGCCTTAACAATTTTATTGACACCGACTACCATTATAACCTGACGCGGACCATACACAATACAGGCAACACGATTTGAATTTCCGTCAACATTATAAAGCTCACCGTTTTCCGTCACCGCATTGGATGAGCAGAAATAGGTATCACATCCAAAGGCACGGATATAAGACTGTCTGAGCTCCTCACCCTCAAGACCTGTTCTGTCAATAAAATCATAATCACCGCAGGCTAAAAGCGCTGATACACCTGTCTCCTTAAGTGACTGTGAGCCGCCGTTTGACACACTCTCTCCCTTGTTAATCAGTGTTTTCACAAGAGGAACAACCTCTTCCCTTGTTTCAACAAAGTAAGGTTTTATTCCGTTCTTCTCAAGATTTTCCATTGTCTTTTTTATATCCATAAAACAAAACTCCTTCGCTTAATTCTCTTCGTTATTCCAATACTTCCTGTCAAGTGAACGATACTGCAGTGCCTCTGCAATATGATTTATCTCAATCAGCTCACTGTCGTCCAGGTCTGCAATCGTCCTAGCCATACGAAGTATTTTATCATACGCTCTTGCAGACAGACCCAGCTTTTCAAAGCTCATTTTCAGAAGACTGTTTGCATCATCGGTAAGAACACAGAATTCCTTCGTCATTCTCGGTGTCATCTTAGCATTGCAGGTAACACCTGTGCCCTTGAATCTTTTCTTCTGAATTTCTCGTGCAACGTCAACACGTTTTTTTATTTCTGCCGAGCTTTCCTCATTATTCTTGCAGGAAAGCTGGTCATATTCCACTGGGGCAACCTCAATATGTATATCAATTCTGTCAAGTACAGGACCTGAAACCTTGTCCATATATCTTTTTCTTGCTGCCTGTGTGCATTTGCACTGCTTTGTCGGATGACCGTAAAAGCCGCAGGGACAGGGATTCATTGCCGCAACCATCATAATATTTGACGGATATGTAACAGAACCGGATGTTCTTGAAATACTGACAACACCATCCTCAAGCGGCTGCCTGAGTGACTCCTTGCACCGCCTGTCAAACTCCGGAAATTCATCCATAAACATAACACCGTTGTGTGCAAGACTGATTTCTCCTGGACGGATTGTGATTCCTCCGCCTGTAAGTGCCTGTGCAGATACCGTATGATGCGGAGATCGGAAAGGTCTGTCATCAATAATCGCCTTACCCTCAGGAATTGATCCTGCAATTGAATAAATCTTAGTCGTTTCCAACTTTTCATCAAATCTCATATCAGGCAGAATAGTAGGTATTCTTTTGGCAAGCATGGATTTGCCTGCACCGGGAGGACCGACCATAATACAGTTATGCCCACCTGCTGCTGCAATTTCAAGGGCACGCTTTGCTTCTGTCTGACCCTTAACATCACCAAAATCAACACCGTATTCCATTTGCGTTTCAATAAGCTCTTTATTATAACAGGGTATAATTTTTTCAGCACCTGAAATGTGCTTCATTACCTCAAACACATTTTTAACAGGCAGAACTTCAATACCCTCAAGCACACTGCCCTCAAGCATATTATCAAACGGTATAAACACACTTTTTATACCGCTTTCCTTTGCTTTAAGAAGCATGGGCAGAACACCGTTAACACGTCTTATTTCGCCGTCCAGCGAAAGCTCACCGATAAAAGCAAAATCATCAACATCGCCGTTAAGCTGCTTGCTCGCTTTCAGAATAGCAATAAAAACAGGCAAATCGTAAAGTGAGCCTTCCTTTTTTATATCCGCAGGAGCAATATTCACTGTGATACGTGAAACAGGGAAATCAAGGTGACAATTCTTAATGGATGCACGCACACGCTCACGGCTTTCCTTCACAACAGCATCCGGCAAGCCTACCACATCAAAACGCGGCAAACCCTGACTAATATCACATTCAACGGTTACACCGAAGGAATCCAGTCCGAATATACCAAGACTTTTAACTTTTGCATACATAATCATCACCGATTTCATTATAACAGTTAATGTCATTATTGACAATATATTTTAATAGGTTTAGAATATAAGTATAATAGAAAATAATTGTAAAGGGCGTGTCTTTTATGGATATGAATGCATTATATAATGAATGGCTTGAAAAGGCTGTTATTGACCCTGATTTAAAAGAGGAACTTGAAAGCATAAAAGGGAATGAAGAGGAAATACTCGACAGATTTTACCGCTGTCTTGAATTCGGAACAGCAGGTCTGAGAGGTGTTATCGGTGCAGGCACAAACAGAATGAATTACTACACTGTCTGCCAGGCAACACAGGGACTTGCAGATTTTCTCAATAAGCATTTTGAAAATCCTTCCATTGCAATCGGCTATGATTCACGTATTAAATCTGACTATTTTTCAATTGAGGCTGCAAAGGTACTGGCTGCCAACGGCGTTAAGGTTTATCTTTATAAGGAATTACAGCCAACCCCTTGCCTTTCCTTTGCTATAAGATATTTCAAAACCTCCAGCGGTATTATTCTTACCGCATCACACAATCCTGCAAAGTACAATGGCTACAAATGCTACAACTCAAACGGCTATCAGATGACTGACGAGGAAGCAAATGAAACCTATGAATTCATCAAAAAGGTGGATTACTTCACAGGCATTAAAACAATAGATTTTGATGAGGCTGTTGAAAAGGGTCTTATCCAATATATGGGTGATGAGGTTATTGACGCATTCCTGGATGAGGTTATTAAACAGTGTGTTAACCCTGACATGATTGCAGACGCAGGACTTAAGGTTATATACACACCGCTTAATGGCACCGGCAACAAGCCTGTAAGAAAAATCCTTGACAGAATCGGTGTTAAGGATGTTTACATTGTACCTGAGCAGGAAATGCCAAACGGCAATTTCCCCACCTGCCCATTCCCTAACCCTGAAATCAAGCAGGCATTTGAATGTGCACTGAAAATGGCGGAGGATATTCAGCCTGATTTGCTCCTTGCAACTGACCCTGACTGTGACCGTGTAGGCATTGCGGTCAAGGATAGCAAGGGCGAATACAAGCTTATGAGCGGCAACGAGGTTGGTGCAATGATGCTCAACTATCTCCTCTCTCAGAAAAAGGAAAAGGGGTTGCTTTCAGAAAACAGCATCGCTGTTAAATCCTTTGTTTCAACCGATCTGGCTGAGGTTATTGCTAAAAAATACAACTGCACATTTAAAAATCTTCTGACCGGCTTCAAGTATATCGGTGAGCTGATTACGCAGCTTGAGTCTGAGGGAAGAGCTGATGATTTTGTGATGGGCTTTGAAGAGTCCTACGGCTACCTTGCAGGCACGCACGCAAGAGATAAGGATGCAGTCGTGGCATCCATGCTTATCTGTGAAATGGCTGCATATTACAAAGCACAGGGCAAAAGCCTTGCTGATGTTATGGACAGCATTTACGATGAATTCGGCTATTATTTCAATACAGTTTCAAGCTATACCTTTGAAGGTGCATCGGGTATGGAAAAAATGGCCGCTATTATGGACGGTCTTAGAGCAGATGCTCCAGAGCGCTTCGGCGGTATGGCGGTTACTGTTGTTGATGATTACAAAACATCCGTTTCAACAAACCTGACCGACAGCAGCATCAAAACCATTGAGCTGCCTAAATCAAATGTGCTTGCGTACACATTGACAGACGGCAACAAGATTATTGTTCGTCCGTCAGGCACAGAGCCGAAAATCAAAGCATACATCACAGCTATCGGCAAGGACAGAGAACAGGCTCAGCTTATTGCAGATAAATTGCTTGCAGATGCTGAAGCACTGATGAAATAAAGGAGAGAATTATGAACAGAAAATGGGTTAAAATCACTGCTATCATACTCGCGGCCCTTATGGCAGTCAGCGGACTCGGAGTAGGATTGGTAGGACTGTTAAATTAAATCACAGCAAATTTAAAAGCCTTGCAGAAAATTCTGCAAGGCTTTTTTGCCGTAATCTCGGCACATTCCACGCTTCGTGGAATTCTTCTTTTTTCCGTGCATTGTGTTTTTCCATCATATCTGCTACAATGAAACCAAGAGGAGGAAACATTATGGACGCAAAAACGACCGGTAAGATAATCAACTCCAAAAGAAAAGAAAAAGGACTGACCCAGATTCAGCTTGCTGATATACTCAATGTCAGCAACCGAGCTGTTTCAAAGTGGGAAAACGGTGACGGTTTCCCGGATATAACACTTTTACCAAATATTTCAGCTGCACTTGATATAACAATTGACGAACTGTTAACAGGCAATAAGCCTGAGCCGATTGTGAAAATCGTTGAAAAAGATACAAGTAAAACGGATAAGCTGTTAAATGATTTTAAAGTATGCTTTATTGCCTCATTATTTATGTGTGTATTCGCCGCACTGCTCGGCAGCGTTACGGAGATTTACTGCATATGGGCATTTCCCATTCTATTTTATACTCACTGGGAAATTATGTTCGCAGCAGTTTCACTGTTTTCTACCATTTTGGGAGGTCTTGCCTTCTTTATCGGAATTACCAGACTGCACCTTGAATACTCGAAAAAGAAAATATTCCGACTCGCAGCAAAAAAGGGGCTTGCATTGATTTCAATTTCAACCATATTCCCCCTAACCTTTCTTGCAAGAATTATTGACTTTTCACGCTGGAGAATTTTTATGCCATATATAATGCTTGTAATTACCGCAGCTATCATATTCGCAATCGTAAAATGCTATAAAAAGATAAAGGGTACAGAAAATGAAAACACTCATAAAAACAGCTAAAATATTGTTCCGCCTTGCACTGATCGGCTTTGGATGCTACTATATGTTTATGTTTGTACGCCCTGTATTCGGCGTGATTTTCAATATCGGCAGTGTGCTTGGTGCCTTCCTTTCACTCATTGCAATACTTGTCGGCATTTTTCTCAACAAAATCATTGACTTTTGCAAAAAGCATTATCAATCTAAAAAAGGCAAAATCCTGCTGAATACCTTTTTCACCATTTTCACAATAGGACTGCTTTGCTTTTCCATCACACTGGGAAGTATCGTTACATCGGCTAAAACCAATGCTGAAAATGAAAACACAGTAATCATACTCGGCTGTGCCGTTCGCGGTGAAAAGCCAAGCTATACGCTGAATAAACGAATTAGCACCGCCTATGATTATCTCACTGATCATCCGGACAGTGTTGCCGTATTGTCAGGCGGACAGGGCAGAGGTGAAAATATCAGTGAAGCACAGTGTATGTACAATGTACTGACTGAAAAAGGGATTGACCCTGACAGATTGTATCTTGAGGATAAGAGTACGAATACAGATGAAAATATCGCTTTCTCAAAGCAGATAATTGAAGAAAACAATCTCAGCACGGATATTGCTGTTGTATCGTCCGACTATCATCTGAAAAGAGCAACTATGATTTGTAAGAAAAACGGCTTTGACAACGTTCACAGAATCAGTTCGCCGTCAACTTATTTTGACAAGCCTACCTTTTATTTAAGAGAGGTACTCGGAGTAGTTAAGGAGTTTATCATAAGATAATATGAAAATAATTGCAAAAATTCAAACAGATATGTCCGATAAGTTCGGAATACCGCGTCAAAGCGGAATTGTAAAGGAGCTTACAGGAAAAATCATATTCGAACCTGAGTTCAGAGCAAAGGAAGCATTAAATGGTATTGAGGAATTTTCTCACCTTTGGCTTGTATGGGAATTCAGCGAAAACAAGCGTGACAGCTGGTCACCTACCGTACGTCCGCCGCGACTTGGCGGAGAAAAAAGAAAGGGCGTTTTTGCAACACGTTCCCCCTTCCGTCCCAATCCTATCGGTATATCCTGCGTTAAGCTTGAAAAGGTTGAATACACTAAGGCACTCGGTCCGATAATTTACGTCAGCGGTGTTGATTTAATGAACGGCACACCGATATATGACATAAAACCATATATCACATATACAGACTGTGTGCCTGAGGCGGTGCAGGGCTTTGCCGAAGAGTATAAGAATTATGCGTTAAATGTGAATTTCCATCAGAAACTGCTTGACAGAATACCAAAGGAAAAGCAATCAGCCCTTATCGGAATACTCAGCCACGACCCAAGACCTGCGTATCAGAATACGCCTGACAGAATATATGGCGTAAGATATATGAATTTTGATGTTCATTTTAAAGTAGATAACAATACACTGACTGTGACGAATATACATACAATATGAAAATAGAAAGCACCGATAATAAATCGGTGCTTTCTGTATATATGCAATATTTGTATTATTCACCTTCAACTGCATTTTCATTACGTCTTTTTACCAAAGCATCCAGCATTGAGCGATGCTCTGCATCCGACATACCATAATTCTTGATCGGTATAACGGAAAGGAACAGACCGATTGCAGGAGGAATAGAGCAAAGGAAAAACATCATTCCTGCATATGGTGCATAATCCGCTTTGAAGGATGCGCCGGCTCTTAATGCCTCATTACAAGCATTAACATTATCACCGCTGAAACCGATAATGGAATATCCGATACCCTGAATGATTGAGCTGATACCTGCTGAAAGCTTGGTAATAAAGGACTGACCTGAGAAGAACACACCATCAGGACGGAAGCCCTTATGATACTCCTCATAATCAACTGCGTCAGCAATCATAACTGACTGAAGGACATTGAGTGCACCCATACCTGCACCTGCAAGAGTAAATACAACAAGCAATACTGCAATCCAGAACGGCTTATCAAGATCCTGCGGTGCCATTTTATATATCGGATAAATCAGTGCAAAGGGAATTGCACCCATAATCGTTGAGCCAATAAACAGCTTGGTCTTTTCAAATTTTTCCATCAGCTTAGGCACCAATGCCATTGCTATAAACTGTCCTGCGAAAATACCGCCGCCGAGTATAATCATATAAAGCATATAGTCGCCGAAGTAATTTCCGTAATAATAGGACATAAGCGTCATTGCAACGGAAAGCAGCATCTGAATCGGTGAACGCAGCACACCGCTTATCAGCTGCTTTCTGAAAGGCTTATTGCCCCACATAATTCTGATATTATCCTTAAAGGTTAACTTTCTGTCTTCTGACTGTACACGCTCACGTACAAATATACCTGTAAGCTGAAACAGTCCGCAGCCGATAATGGTAAGCACAGCCGCCACTATGATAAATCCGTACTGCTGTGATTTAGCAGTTGAACCGGCAACTCCCTCAAGCTTCTGTCCCACGAACTGTGACAAAGGTGTAATAGAAAGCAGTACAACACCGCCACCGAGTCCTGCTGCAATACGTGCTAATGAAAGAATGGAGGCACGGTCCTTTTCAACCTCAGTCATTCTTGAGGTAACTCCCCACAGAGGAATATCACCAACCGTATAAATCATTCCCCATAATATGTAAGAAACTGCTGCCCAGCCAACAATAAGTACATTCTGCAAATTGGAATTTGACGAGCTGTATATTCCGTTACAGAAGGTTAAAATCGTGATTACCAGAATAACAGGCGGAATGAATAACAAATATGGTCTGCACTTACCCCACTTGGTATTTGTCTTATCAACAATTGTACCCATCATCGGATCATTAATAGCATCCCAAACACGTGCCACTGCCATAAATATACTGATTGCCATCGCAGGTACAAATATTACCGACTGAAAATAAAAATACAATCCGGTACCGATAATATTATAAATCATATTCTGTCCTGCAAGTCCCAGCAGATACATATTACGTTCTTTCGACGTATAAGTTCTCACATTATCTGACATAAAAATTACCCCCTAAAAAATATTATAACAGTATAAAATCACTTTTACAAGAAAAATATGGCAACTATTTATATTTATTTCTTGTATTTCAGTTTATAATTTGTGCATAATAAATAATTCAATTACTTAGGCAATAGAAAGCAGCGTTCGAATTTCTCTCTATTGCCTGTTGTTTTTATCCCTTTTATATTGCAAGTGTATATGATTTCTGTTATAATTTAACTGTTATGAAAAAATATATTTGTATTATTCTGGCCTTTATTATGGCTGCAGCCTGCTGCTCCTGCAGCGGTGACCTGAACACAAATAAAAAACAGCGGTATCAATCCGGTTTTCTTGATTTATTTGACACATATTCCAATATCATTGCATACGACACAAGTGAAAAGGCATTTGATGAACACTATGAGCAGTTCTACAATAAGCTTGCGGAATATGATAAGTTATATAATATATATAACTCGTATGATAATATTGTGAATCTCTGTACTCTTAATACACAAGCTAAAGACGGCCCTGTTAAGGTGGACAGCAGAATCATTGATCTTTTGGAATACTGCAGATATGTTTACGAATTAAGCAATGGCTTAACGAATGTATGCTATGGCTCGGTATTATCCATATGGCATGATTATCGTCAGCAGGGCACGGATAATCCAGAGGCCGCCTCACTGCCTGATATGAACGAGCTTACAAAGGCATCTCAGCATACAGACTTTGAAAACCTTGTAATTGACAAGAAAAACAGCACAGTCTACTTTAAAGACCCACAGCTTAAACTTGACGTGGGTGCAATTGCAAAAGGCTATGCTGTGCGTGAGATAAGCAAGTGGGCTAAGGAAAATCTCTGGACCTCTGCCGCAATCAGTATTGGAGGCAATATCTGTACCTTTGGTTTTAAAAATGATGATGGCAAAACCTTATGGAATATCGGAATTGAAAATCCTGATTTGTCAAAAGAGGACTATCTTGTCAATGTAAAAATCACGGATTTATCGGTAGTTACCAGCGGAGATTATCAGCGTTACTACACTGTTGACGGCAAAAAATACTGCCATATTATTAATCCCGAAACACTTATGCCCAGCGAATATGTGGCGAGTGTTTCTGTAATATGTGATGATTCCGCACTGGGTGATGCACTCTCTACGACTCTTTTCAATATGCCTATTGATAAGGGAAAGAAATTAATTGAGAGTATGGACAATGTTGAAGCAGTCTGGGTTGATAAAGAGTACAATAAGCATTTCAGCACAGGCTTCGAAAATTATATTGAAAAATAAATGAGGTAATTGTTATGAAAAAGCAGGCGCACTTTAATCCGAAATCATTCAAGTGGGTTATATCACTTGTTGTTATGATTGTAATCAGTGCAGGTGTTATCTTCGGCCTGTCTCTTATACACATCTGACGCTGCCGACGACTAGTCGA
>UQVI01000071.1 GCA_900544515.1 uncultured Oscillospiraceae bacterium
GCGTGTTCAATTCAAAGACGGATGTATCGTTTCTCTGTTCGATAAAGTGCTCAATCAGGAGTTCGTTCAGAATGGTAAAAAAATGGGCGTGTTTTCAGGTTATACAGATGTTGGTGATTGCTGGGATATTCACCCTGTAAATTATCAGAAAAGCCGACGGAATGCGAAATGCACCTCTTTTGAAACAAATCTTGATGGTGCACGTGCAACCGCAATGTCAGAGCTTAAACTTGGTGCAAGTACAATCAGATGCCTCTATATTCTTACGCAGAACAGCGAATTTCTTGAAATGGAGCTTACAATAGATTGTCATCAGAAGAGACAGATGATGCGTGTTGAATTTCCTGTTACTGTAGTCAGTGATGAATGCAGTTTTAATGTTCCTTTTGGTCATATCAAACGTGCGACAACTGAAAACAACAGTGTGGAAAAGGCACAGTATGAGGTTTCAGGGCAGAAATTTGTTGATATGAGTAATGATAAATATGGAATTTCTATCATCAATGATTGTAAGTATGGCTATAGATGCAAGGGCAGTATAATTGATATTGACCTGATCAGAAATCCGCTTGGGGGTCCGGGAACGAATGTGGATCAAGGCTTGCATACCCTGAAGCTTGCAGTTTATACGCACAGCGGCGAGCTGGCTTCTGACACATATAAATATGCATATCAGATTAATAATACACCTGTTGCCGTAAATGGTATTGGTGGATTGGAAAATTTTGCACCGTTTAAATGTGATAATGATAATATTATTCTTGAATCTGTAAAAATCGCTGATGATGATAACGGTGCAGTTTTGCGATTGTATAACTGCAGTGAAAGCGTTCAGAAATGTGCTATAGGTTTTGACGGTTATGAGGTGTCAGGCATTACAGATATTATGGAAGATGAAGTGAATGCAGTTGGTGAGTTGCTGAATTTCAGACCTTTTGAATTGAAACTGATAAAAGTTATTAAACTCTAATAGCTTTTCTTGTATTTTATAAAATATTAAGGCATAGGTACTGTAAATCTTACAGTACCTATGCCTTTATTAATCTCTGCAAAAAACTCTGTTTTGCATTATTGTGTAATCATATTTATGCCTTGTTCAAGGGTATTTTTATCTATCATACCGGTTCGCTGAGTCACTATATTTCCGTTTTTGTCAATAAAATACGTGGCAGGGAAACCGGTTACATTGTAATTGTTCACTGCCTCCAGTTTGGTATCATAGAAAATTTCAAATTCAAAACCTTGCTCTTTAACATAGGTGTTCGCTTTATCCTGCGTTTCCTGAATGCCGTCGGTTGCGTTAATCATCAGAAACTGCACATCAGGATGATTTTTGTATGCCTCGTTGAAATCAGGCATTTCCTCTTTACAGTAATAGCACCAGGTTGCCCAGAAATTCAGTACAACAGGTTTTCCTTTATAGTCGGAAAGAGCAACCTCATTGCCATTATTGTCAAGAACCGTAAAATCAGGTGCAGTGCTTGTATTATGATTTTGTACAGATTGGTTTGTTGTGTTTTGAGTGATCATATCATCCTTATAATCTGCAGTCAGTTTATTATAAGCAACCGATGCTCCTGCGATGAATCCCACCAAAAGTAAGGCAGCTATTATCCATTTAACTGATTTTTTCATATTTCCTCCTATGACAGCAGATTTAAAAATTTACCCAACAGTCCTGTTGCCATCAACACACCGACTGCAACCAGCAAAATACCGCTGACAGTGTTTATAATGTTATAATGCTTTTTGATAAAATTGAATGTACTTTTTAATTTGTCAATCAGTATGGCACTGATAAAAAACGGTATGCCCAAGCCTAATGAATACAAAAGCAGCATAAATACTCCCTGAGCGATACTTCCCTGACTTGTTGCCATCATCAGTGCGGAGCCTAAAAAGGCACCTACGCAGGGAGTCCATCCGATTGAGAATACAACGCCGAATAAAAAAGAGGAGAAAAAACCTAAATGATCCGTCTTGGCTGATTTTATACCCTTGAAAATATTAAGCTTGAAAATGCCGAGAAAATTAAGTCCGAAAAAGATGACAATAAGTCCGGTCACAATGTTTACGACGGTTTTGTATTCGTTAAGCAGACTGCCGAGTGTTCCGGCAAGTGCACCTAAAAGAACAAATACAACAGTAAAGCCAAAAATAAAACCGATAGAGTTTTTAATAACTTTTTTAGTATCCTTTTCCTTTCCGCCTGCGAAATAGGAAATGTATATCGGCAGCATAGGCAAAAGGCATGGTGATACAAAGGTTATAATACCTTCTAAAAACGATATGAAATATTGCATTATACAACTTCTCCCATATATGCGTTTATACCTCCGATATTTTTTACACTGTTGTAGCCGTGTGCTTTTAAATATCTTGCTGCATCGGCACTTCTTGCACCGCTGAGACAATGAACAAAAATCGGAGTATTTTTATCCGCTATTCTTTGATTGACAGCATTTAGATTATCAAGTGGAATATTTACGCTTCCCTCAATATGATAATCATTATACTCTTCTTTTGTGCGTACATCAAGGAGCACTGCACCGGATGTGCTTTTCCACTCTTCAACACCTTTATTTATATCATTATTATTAAAAAGATTAAAAAACATATTTTCACGTCCTTTTATGATTTAATGCATTGTTTAACGGTACGATTTGACATATATAAAAGATAAGATTAAAATATAAAGAGTTATTTACATTCCGTGCAGATGTATTCAGGCACTGTCTTTTCATTTATAACGGATTCGTAAAGACGCCATCCGCCGGCAAGATTGTAGCAGTCATATCCATTGCCCTGTAAAATTCGGCAGGCAATATAACTGCGAAGCCCTGAATGGCAGTGCACATATACAGGCTTATCCTTTGGTATTTCATCGATTCTTGCACGCAGGGAATCCAGGGGAATATTGATGAATCCGTCAATTTTTCCTCGTTTGAATTCTGTAACTGTTCTGACATCCAGCAGAGTCACACTGTTATCACGAGGCAGAGTTTCAATCTCATTCCAGAAAAATTGTTTTATTTTACCGCTTATAATATTTTCTGCTGTGAAGCCCAGCATGTTTACAGGGTCCTTTGCGCTTGAGAACGGCGGTGCATAGCAAAGCTCAAGCTGGGTAAGATCTGTTATTTTACCGCCGAAACGAATGACAGAGGCAATAACGTCCATCCTTTTATCTACACCGTCAAAGCCTGTAATTTGAGCACCGATTATTTTTAAGCTTTTCTTATCCCACAAAGCTTTTATAGACATCATATTTCCGTTCGGGTAATATGATGCATGGGAAGAAGAATAAATATATACTTTATCATAATCTATTTTGCTCAACTGTGCGGATTTTTCATTAAGCCCTGTTGTTGCAACAGTCATATCAAACAGCTTAAGAACGGCAGAGCCTTGTGTTCCGGTGTATTCACTTTCATATCCGGCAATATTGTCAGCTGCTATTCTGCCTTGTTTATTGGCAGGTCCTGCAAGGGGAATAAATGACGGAGCATTTGTTATAAAATTTTTTACTTCTACAGCGTCGCCTACTGCGTAAATATTCGGAATATTTGTATGCATTTTACTGTCAACTATTATACTGCCGCGAGAATTGGTTTCAATACCGCACGCCTTTGCAATGGCAGTTTCCGGACGGACACCAACCGACATAATTACCATATCGGCATTGATTTCTCCTTTTTGAAGAATAATTCTGTTGTGCTCAATGGCAGTAACTCCATTATTCAAAAACAGCTTTATGCCTTTTTCCTTAATATAGCGGTGAACATCTGCTGCCATATCAAAGTCCAGAGGAGCGATAAGGTGGTCTGCAAGCTCAACGATTGATACGTCAAGACCTGCTTTTGCAAGGTTCTCGGCCATTTCAACACCAATATATCCTCCGCCGATAACAACAGCCGATTCAGGCTTTTCGGTATCTATATAGTTTTTTATTTTGAGTGTATCCGGAATATTTCTAAGGGTAAATACATTTGCACTTTCCATTCCCTTGATATTTGGTATAATCGGTTCTGCACCCGGAGAAAGAATCAGATTATCATACTTCTCAGTATAGCTTTCTTCATTTTTAAGATTTTTAATTGTTATGGTATTCTCTTCAGGGTTGATTTTAACGGCCTCATTAAAGATGCGAACATCAATATTAAATCTTGCCTTGAAGCTTTCCGGAGTCTGCAGGGTGAGTTCTTCTCTGTCGGTGATTTCACCGCCGATATAATATGGTAAACCACAGTTTGCAAAGGAGACAAACTCTCCCTTTTCCAAAATAACGATTTCGGCTTTTTCATCAAGCCGTCTCAGTCTTGCGGCTGCAGATGCACCGCCTGCAACACCGCCGATAATAATTGTTTTCATAATGAATACCTCTTTCTGAAAGGAGCCGAAAATGGCACAAATTGATTTTGAATCTACTTATAGTGATGTATTTCCGTTCTGGAATGAAATATCCGAAACGGAAAAGGAGTTTATCTGCAATCATTCAACAGATATTGTTTATAAAAAAGGTACAACCATTCATGATAGCACCGAATGTTCAGGTGTTATTTTTGTTCAAAACGGTTGCCTTAGGGTATATATGATGTCTGATGAGGGTAAGGATATTACGCTTTACCGTCTATACAAGGGTGATATGTGTATGCTGTCCGCCTCCTGTGTTTTAAGCTCAATAACCTTTGATGTTCTTATTGATGCGGAAGAGGACAGCGAATGTTATGTGATTAACGGACCTGCTTTTATGAAAATCAGCAACGATAATCCCAAAGTTAAAATTTTCTCACTTGAAACAGCTGTAAGCCGCTTTTCAGATGTTATGTGGGTTATGCAGCAAATACTATTTATGAGCATGGACAAAAGGCTCGCAATATTTCTCCTTGATGAATCATCAAGAACAGGAAGTGATTTTATTGCACTCACACATGAACAGATTGCAAAATATATCGGATCGGCACGTGAGGTGGTTTCAAGAATGCTGAAATATTTTGTAAACGAGGGGATTGTTAAATCTTCACGCAAGGGTATTACAATAATAGATAAGCAACGGCTTCGTGCTTTAACCCTTTAACATCGCAAGAATATCCGCCTTAGGTCTGGCTCCTACTGCCTGATTGACTACTTTTCCGCCTTTCATTATTGCAAGCATAGGAATACTCATAACTCCGAATGCCTGAGCCAATTCAGGCTCAGAGTCAACATTGATTTTGCCTACAATATACTGTGGATTTTCTTCTGCAATTTCATCCACAAGCGGTGAAACCATACGGCAGGGTCCGCACCAATCTGCATAAAAGTCCAAAAGAACAGTCTTGTTACTGTTTTTGATTTCGTTAAAATTGTTTTTGTTTACACTGAGTACTGACATATTTTTTCGTCCTTTCTTTGTTGTGCCTTTATTATATCCGATATTATCGGTATCTTCTGTGACAAAGTCACAATACATTTAAAAAATGCGTTTTTCTAATGAGTAAAATAAGGTATGCTGTAAAATTTACAGCATACCTTATTTGTTTCTTTATTTCTTTTTAATTTTATTCAGTTTTTTATTTAAGCCGAGTATCTGCTCTTTTGTAAATTTTCCGCCGAGCATGGAAAATGCACGTTTCAGTGCAAAACCCTTTGCAATATCAAGCATTGTTTTATTGATTTTAAAGCCTGCGACAGAGAATCCTGTGCCGGATTTTTTGCTCTTTTCATCCCTCGATTTGTCCTCTGTTGAGGAAAGAGCTTTTTTCAGCATAGGAATCATACTGAGCAGAACAAGCTTTCCTCTGAAGGTTGCCATAATATCGCCAAGTGTGTCATTGATTGAAAGATATCCTGCAGGAGTATCAATCTCAAACCAGTTGATAACGGCGCCTTCCTCTGCCATTCTGTATTCTTCATTGAAGGTTTCAACCTTTCTGATGATTGCTGTATCCTCGCATTCACCTGCTTTTGCAGTCAGCTTTGTTTCGCCCTCATTTTTAACCTCATAATAGAAGAAAGGGTATTTGCCTTTTATCTGCTTTCCGATACTTACTCCGTTTGCAAACAATTCAACCTCATTCTGATTTGTGTAAACAGTAATTTTTGTTACAGACTCAACTCTGTCAACATATCTTTTTGAGCAGATATGAACGAAAGGCTCATCTGAAAGCCAAGCCTTGTAGGCATAAAAGCTATCCTTTTTATATTTTCTGTCAAAGGTAACAAGACCTTTATGATTCATACCGTTTTCGCCGCCCTCAGAGCGTGCATCAGCAGCAAAATCAAACATATTCCAGACATGAGTTGCCCAGAGATAGGGTCTGTCGATAATCTGCTTTATAACCTCTTCGTGATAATATGCCTGATATTCTTCGGTATAGTCGCCCTGTTCAGGTACTGAGGTATGCCAGTTCAGAGCCTCACAGCCGTATTCACTGATACCAATTGCCTTGTCAGGATATTTTTTATGGAATGCGTCAAACCAGGGACCATACATTGAAACATTACCGCCGTACCAGCCGAAATAATGATTATAAGAGAGTATATCGGAAATATGGATATATTCCTCGTCAATGCCGCACATTGTGAGAGCCGCCAGTGTTGTGGGTCTTGTTTTGTCAAGGGAATGTGCAAGGTCATTAAGCATTTTATGATTGCTTATAAGACTTTTATCTCCGGCGCCACCCATCGTGATTTCATTTGAGAGTCCCCAAGTAATGATACAAGGATGATTATAATTCTGACATATCAGCTCAGTCATCTGTGTTTTTGTGTTTTCCACACCATTTGGCATATGCCTTGAAATGTATGGAATTTCAGCCCATACAACCAAACCTATTTCATCACACAAATCATAAAATGTCTGTGAATGCTGATAATGCGCAAGGCGGATTGTATTCGCACCCATTTCACAGATTAAGTCAATATCTTCTTTATGATGCTCAGGCAAAAGGGCATTGCCGATATCCGGTCTGTCCTGATGACGTGATACGCCTCTGAGTGGATATTCTTTTCCGTTAAGGATGAATCCTTTTTGCGCATTGACCTCAAAGGAGCGAATACCAAAGCGTGTTGATACCTTATCAACTGCTTTACCGTCTATTATCAGACTTGCTTTGAGAGTGTATAAATACGGATCAATTGTTCCGTTCCAAAGATGGGCATTTTTTATTTTTACAGAAGCTTTTGGATTTTTACCGCTTGCCGATACAGTTTTTATGATTTCATCGTCTGCAATGATTTCAAATTTAACCTCTCCGTCTGCAAAGGCCTGCGTCTCAATATCAGCATCTTTATCGTTTATTTTCGGTGTTACCATAATACCGGGTGCACCATTGTAATCCAGGTCGAAATGATTTTTCGCCACGCCTATTATTGAAACATCACGGTAAATTCCACCGTAAAAAGTAAAATCAGCCTGTTGCGGATAAACAAAATCATTTGGTGAATTGTCAACTTCAATTTTTATTTCATTTTCATCTGAAATATTTTCAAGGCAGGCTCTGAAGGTTGAATATCCGCCATGATGAACAATGATTTCTTTATTATTAAAAAACACTTTTGAACTGGAGTTTACACCGTCAAGCTGAATATAAAATTCTTCACCTTCGGGAAGCTCTGCTTTTGATATGTTTTTTTTATAAATGCAGATTCCTCTGTAATAGTCATTACCGCCATCCTGTCCGTCCTTTCCGTTCCATGTATGGGGTAAGTCAACAGTTGCGCTTTTTCCTTCTTTTATGAATTTCCAGTTTTTATTGATACTTATTATATTTCTCATATAGATTCCCTCATCCTGTATAAATAGTTTTTAATTTTCCTGTACATTATCATCACTGTTGTGATTGTTGAATTCCTGTTCCTCTTTAAAACCGATATTATAAACAAATTTCATTGCAAGTGTCATAATCAGTAAACCTATAATTAAAAAGATTATATATAGATTTTTGATGTTTTTTGAAGTCTCAGCGGTCTGAACTGCTGAACTTTCAATGTAACCTACGGAGCTGAGGGCGAGTGCCACAAGAGCAGAACCGATTCCCTGCGACAGCTTTCTGAAAAAAGAATATATTGCGTAAAGAGAGCCTTCCTCACGGATACCCTTTCTTCTGTAGCTGTCCTCAATGCAATCGGCAACCATAGCCCATACAATAATCTGAAATACACAGCATCCGGTATTTACAAACATAAGACCGATTACATAAATTATGATACCTTTCATATCAGGCGTAATAGGCAGAAACAGCATTATAACACCTGATATAACACTTACAAGGCCTGATATGGTGAGGAGCTTTTTCTTTCCTATCTTTGCAGAAATATTTGAAGCAAACGGCATAAAGGCAACAAGCGGTATATAAGAAGCAATCATTGCAAGAGTTGATTTTTCTGCATCGTTAAAATAAAACTGAAACACCAGATTATTAACAGACATAGTAGAATTGTAGAATATAACAACAGCTACGGTGGCAATTGTTATTCCGACAATCGCACGGTTTGAGAAATAAGATTTAACGGTTGAAATATAACTGACTTTTTCTGTTTTGTTTTCTCTTACCACTCTTTCCGTTACCATTTTCTGTAAGGCAAAAAAGGTGAAAAAGGCGATAATTGAAAATACAACTGAAACGATAAACAGTCTGTTTGATGATAAGACATTACCCTCATACACAATCTTAGGCAGTATCATAACCAGAACAGCAGGCAGTGCTGCCCCTATGCTTCTGAATGTGGATAGTGTTGTACGCTGCTTGGGGTCGTCGGTAATGATTGAATGCAATGAACCGTAAGGTACATTAATCATTGTATACGCAACGGACCATAAGCAGTATGACAGCAGACACCATAAAATTTTACCCATGTCTGAGAAATTGGTTACGGGGGTAAATATCATGATTGAAAACACTACAAGTCCGATTGAACCTATAGAAATCCAAGGCATAAATTTACTTTTTTTGCCGATATGTGTTCTGTCAACCATAGATCCTATAATCACATCGTTTATAGCATCCCATATTTTTGAAACAACAATAATCCAAGCCCAGTGCTTTGCACTTAAACCGATGCACTGCGTATAAAACAAATACATATACGACGATACAAGCTGAAATGAAAAATTGCATCCCATATCACCAAATGCATAGCCGATTTTATCACGCATACCAAAAGGCTGTCTCTTATACACATC